>DATAQH010000265.1:0-2564 GCA_036264815.1 Candidatus Cybelea sp. | reverse complement strand
GCGGGGTACGTTCAGCCACCGCCATGCGGTCTTTCACGATCCCGCAACGCACGCGGTCTGGATCCCGCTGCAGCACCTTGCAAAAGAGCAAGCCTCGTTCGAGATACGCAACAGCCCGCTCTCCGAGTACGCGTGCATGGGATTCGAATACGGTTACTCGACGCACCGGCCCGAAGCGCTCGTACTGTGGGAGGCACAGTACGGCGATTTCTTCAACGGCGCCGAGATCATCGTCGATCAGTTCATCGCGGCCGGCCAAGCGAAGTGGGGCCAGACGTCGCGCCTGACGCTGCTCCTGCCGCACGGCTACGAGGGCGGCGGCCCCGAGCACTCGAGCGCGCGGCTCGAACGCTTCCTGCAGCTCGTTGCGGAGGGGAACTTGCGCGTCGCGTCACCCTCGGTCGCGAGCAACTATTACCATCTCTTGCGCATGCAGGCGCGCTCCCCGATCGCGGTGCCCCTCGTCGTGATGACTCCGAAATCGCTGCTGCGCGCCGACGTTGCCGCGGGCCGGCTCGACGATATGGTGAAGGGCGGCTTTGCGCCGGTGCTCGACGATCCGCGCGAGCTCGATCGCGCCCACATCGAGCGCTTGATCCTGTGCAGCGGAAAGATTTACTACGACCTCGTCGCGCAGCCCGCGTACAAGGAGCTGCGCCGTACGGCGATCGCCCGGATCGAGCTGCTCGCGCCGCTCCCGGTGGGCGAGATCAATCGGGTCATATCCCGCTATCCCAAGCTCACGAAGCTCGTCTGGGTGCAAGAAGAACCCAAAAATATGGGCGCCCGCGCGTTCGTGCGACGCCGGCTGCTCGAGGGCAAGCGGGACGGCTTCGACATCGAGTACATCGGACGCGGCTACCGGGCGAGTCCGAGCGAAGGCTACGCCGGCCAACACGCCGCCGAACAAGAACGAATCGTCGCGACGGCGCTGGCGGAGTAAACGGCATGACGCTGCCGGCATCCTTCTAGGCTCTCGGTCCTCCGAACATCAAATGCAGCAGCTCTTCGATGCGGCGAGCATTGACGAAGAGCCGTCGCGTCTGCTCCGTGATAAAGCCTTGTCCCGTCATCGAGTCGACGAGCGCGAGGAGCGGGTCGTAGTAGCCAAGGTAGTTCAGCAGCCCGATCGGCTTATCGTGGATCGCGAGCTGGCGCCACGTCACCACTTCGCAGAACTCATCCATCGTGCCGAACCCGCCCGGCAGCGCGAGGAAGGCGTCGCTGAGATCCGCCATCATCGCCTTGCGTTCGTGCATCGTCGTAACGATGTGCAGCTGCGCGAGGCCGGGGTGCGCGATCTCTGTTTCGGCGAGCGCCTGCGGAATGATTCCGATTACCTCGGCGCCGCAGGCGAGTGCCGTGTCGGCGACGATGCCCATCAGCCCAACGCTGCCCCCGCCGTAGACGATGCCATAACCGGCGCCGGCGACGCTGCGCGCTACCGCCGCAGCCATCGACGCGAAGGCCGGATCGTTTCCGGTCTGCGAGCCGCAAAAAATGCAAATACGCTTCACCGTTTTGCGCGGTTGGGCGGGGGGCTCTGATGCGCCTGCTCGCTCGCGTTTGGTTTTGGGCGGCTCTGGAGCTCTTCGTGCTCGTCGTGCTCGCCTGCATCCGTGCGAAGCTCTGGACCTACGGTTCCGATACGGGTACCTTCGCGCAGGTCGTCGCCGGCGCGCTGCACGGAATGCGCGACGGCGTCGAAGACGGATCGCACTTCCGTTATCATTGGTCGCCGTCGCTCGTGCTGCTGTGGCCGCTGGTTGCGCTAACGGGTAGCGCGCTTCCGCTACAGATCGTGCAGGCCGCTGCGACGGTTGCGTGCGCGCCGCTGGTCGCGGCGTTGGCGCGTCCGTACGCGGGCGCTCAATTGGCGGAGCGTTTGGGCATCCTCACGCTGCTGTATCCTCCGCTGCTGGCGGTCGGGTTCGACGAGTTTCACGAGCTCGGGCTTTTCAGCGCGCTCGTGCTCGGAATGTTTGTCGCGGCCGATCGCGGGCGGTGGGTGTGGTTTGCGCTGTGCGGACTCATCGCGCTCGGCCTGCGCGAGGACGCCGCACTAACGCTCGTTTTCTTCGGCATTGCCCTCGCGTGGATCGCCGCGCGAGCGGCTCCGGCGGGCGGGGCGTTGCTCGATGGTTCTCCCCGCGCAGGGACGCTGGTGGCCGGCGCGCTCCTAGCTGCGGGAGGCTCGGCGGCACTGCTGGTCTACTACCTTGCGATCGTTCCGCACTTTGGCGGCTGGCGGCCGAGCCACTTCTACGTCTATCCCTTTGCGGACGGGCCGCTGGCGCTCGCCGTTGCTCCGTTCGTGCATCCGGTCGCTTTTGCGCGTGCGATCTTGACGTTTGGGCGTCTCACTTACGTCCTCGAGGCACTGGTGCCGCTGCTGTTCCTGCCGCTGCGTTCGCGGTGGGCGCTGCTGGCGCTGCCCGGCGGCGCGGTCGTTTTGCTTGCGAACTCCGGGTACGTCTGGCGCATGGGGGATCACTACGCCGCACTCTGGATCCCTTGGCTGCTTGTAGCGACGGTGATGGGAGTCGTGACGGTAGCCCGAAAGG
>DATAQH010000246.1:0-2326 GCA_036264815.1 Candidatus Cybelea sp. | reverse complement strand
GTGGGCAGTGCAGCGCCGGGTATTCGTCCTCGTCGATCCCCACCAGACGCGCGCGATCGGCGGAGCTCGCGACTATGCGACGCTCGACGATTATCACGAGCTCTTCTCGGTCACACCGCCGTGAACGTCGCTCCGGCCGGATTCACGCTCGACGGGGGCATTGCGAAAGGCTTCACGGAGTTTTTTCTGCCGCTGCACAAACGCTTCACGCCCGAAGCCCAACGGCTAACGCGTGAGCGGGCGGAGCGCCTCGCGCTCGCTCACGCCGGCGAGCTGCCATCATACCTTTCGCCGTCCGAAGCGTCGGAGGCTGCGTGGCGGATCGAGCTGCCGATCTGGTGCGCCGATCAGCGCAATCAAATGACCGGGCCGGCCGACGACGCCGAACTCTGCGGGAAGCTGCTGCGCTCGGGCGCGCCCGGCGTGATGCTCGATCTGGAAGATTCGATCGTGAATACCTGGGCGCACCTGATGGCCGCTCACCGCAACGTGCTGGACGCGCTCTACGCTGCGAGCGGCACGGTCGTTTGGACGCGCGTTCGCGGCCTGCACCTCTCCCAAGCCGGCATCATCTCGCACGTTCCCGCCAGCGCGCCCCTCTTCGATCTCGCGCTGCTCATCTTTCGCTGCGACTACGCCCGTTTGACGCATCCCCTCTGCATCTACATCCCGAAATCCGAATCCGCACGGGAGGCTCTTTGGTGGAGCGCGGTCTTCGACGCGCTGATCGAAGCGAAGGGCTGGCCGCGCGGCTCGATCAAGGCGATGGCGCTGGTCGAGTCGCATCCGCTCGCGTTCGAGATGGAAGAGTTTCTCTTTAACTTGCGCGAGTATATTCTGGGCCTCGACCTCGGGCGCTGGGACTACATGGCGAGCCTCATCCACTACACGCTCTTCGATCGCGCGTGGCTGCTGCCCGATCGCAACACGATTCCATTCGACGTCGCATTTTTTCAACGCGTCCGCGAGCTGCTGCCGGAGATCGCGCACAAGCACGGGGCGCTGGCGATCGGCGGGATGACGGCGCTCTACCCGAGTCGAACCGACCCGCAGCTCAACGCTCGCGCGCTCGCCGTCCTCGAGCGCGACAAACGGAACGAGGCGGAGTGCTTGATGGACGGCGCGTGGACTGGGCATCCCGATCAAAACGCGATCGCCGTGGCGCAGTTCCCCTATCCGAATCAGCTCGCGAAACGGCCGGCGCTCGCGCCGGGCCGGCCCGATCTGCGTCCCCCACCGCAGGGTATCGGCGCAACGACGCTCGAGGGTACGCTCGCGGCGATTCGCACGGTGATCCGCTACCGAAACGGAGTGCTCGAAGGGCGGGGTGCGAGCCTGCTCGACGGATACATGGAAGATCTCGCGACCGATCGCATCTATCGGCTGATGATCGCCCAGCGCATGCGCTTCCCCGGAGAGTACGCGCCGGAGTCGCTCTCCGCAGCGTTCGACAATGAGCTGGCGCGCATTCTGAGCGAACTTCCCGACGCGTCGCCCGCTACGCTGCGTCGCTACCACCGCGCCCGCGATATGTCCGAGGCAATGATCGTATCGGGAAGTTTCGACCCAACGTGAGCCGCGGGGTCCGCCGCACCGCGGCGATCGCCGCGCTCGCAACGTTCGTGCTGCACGCTGCCGCCAATCCGCACTACGGCTTCTTCCGCGACGAACTGTATTTCATTATCTGCGGATTCCGTCCGGCATGGGGCTACGTCGATCAGCCGCCCGTCGTGCCGCTTCTTGCCGCCGGATCACAGCTCTTCGGCCACTCGCTCGTGTTGCTGCGCACGCTGCCCGCAGCGTTTGCCGCGGGGGGCGTTTACGTCACGTGCCTGCTGACCGGAGAACTCGGCGGCGGAGCCTTCGCAGCGATCCTGGCGACCCTCGCATTTCTGGCCGCCCCCGTACTCGAGAGCTTCGGCATGAAGGTGAGCCCGGACATGGCCGGCCTGTGGCTCTGGCCGCTCGCCGCACTCTACGTTCTGCGCATCGTCAAAGGCGCCGACCCGCGATGGTGGCTGGCTGCCGGAGCGTGCGTCGGCGTCGCACTCGAGAGTAAATACAGCGTGATCTTCTTTGCCGCCGCGCTCGTTCTCGGACTCGCCCTGACGCCGCAGCGGCGCGCGATGCGCACCCCGTGGTTCCTCGCCGGCATCGGCGTCGTCTTCGCGCTCGCCCTGCCAAATTTCGTTTGGCAGGCGCTCCACGGATTCCCGATGTGGGAGCTCCTGCGAAATGGCGCCCACGGAAAAAACCTCGTCGCTCCGTGGTGGCTCTTCCTCTTCCAGCAGCTTTTGCTGACGAATCTCTTCGCGGCGCCGATCTG
>DATAQH010000214.1:0-3147 GCA_036264815.1 Candidatus Cybelea sp. | reverse complement strand
CACGAGGAATGGGGCACGACATGAGTAGTACGGAGAGCCGCAACGGCCGGCGGGTAGACGCTTTCTTCGCAACTCCGGGAGCTCGCGAAGATCGCTGGCGCGATCTCGTCGATGCCGGCAAGAAGTGGGCCGCCGGAAAAGGCAGCCGCGCGGCGTTCGAGTCGGCACTGAACGAAGTAGCCGTCATCGAAGAGTTTCACGGCTATCCGGGGCCGAGCCTAATGGCGGCGCTGCGCGATCGTGCCGAGGCCGATGACGCCGCGGGAGCAGCCACGCTAGCGTGGCGCATCTCCTCGGCGCTGCTCACGCGTTCGTTCAGGCAGCATGCCTCGGATTGGGATCCGCACGCGGACGTCTCGAGCGTGGTGCCCGACGTATTGCCCCCGACCCTCGGGCGGCCCGATTCAGCCCCGTATTTCGAGGTACTCATCGTCACGGGGGCGCCGATCGAACGATGGCCGTCGATCGCGGCGGAGTGGCGCCGGCTGCGCCGTCCTCAAGACGAGTTCATCTACGAACCGGTCGTCGTCGGCAACGCCGAGGACGCGGTCTGCGCTACGATGTTGAACGCCGACCTCGCCGCCGTGGTGATCCACGAAGGCTTTGGATATCGCTCGCGATACGATGCCACGGTCCTGCGCAGCATCGTCGATCCCATTGCGAAGGAGGAGCTCTCGGACGGATCCGCGCTGCGCTTGGCGCGGGTGCTTCATCAGTCGCGTCCGGAGCTCGATCTCTACCTCCTTTCCGATCGGCGCGTCGAGGAAATCGCCGGCGATCCGGCGGCCGACATCGTGCGGCGCGTCTTCTACGCCGTCGAAGAGCTGCTCGAACTGCACCTCTCGATCCTCGAAGGCGTCCAGGCGCGCTATGAGACGCCGTTTTTCGACAACCTGAAGAGATACGCCGAACGTCCGATCGCAACGTTTCACGCCCTCCCGATCGCCCGCGGCAAGTCGATTTTCAAATCGGACTGGATCCGGGACATGGGCGAGTTTTACGGCCTGACGCTTTTCCTAGCCGAGAGCAGCGCAACGACCGGCGGTCTCGACAGCATGCTCGAGCCGACCGGCACCATCAAGCGCGCACAGGACCTGACGGCTCGCGCGTTCGGCGCCGAGCGCGTCTTTTTCGTGACCAACGGCACGTCGACGAGCAACAAGATGGTCGTGCAGGCGCTCTTGGCGCCCGGCGACATCGCGATCGTGGACCGAAACTGCCACAAGTCCCATCACTACGGAATGGTTCTTTCCGGCGCGCAGCCGCTCTACGTCGAGGCTTTCCCGCTCACCGAATACTCGATGTACGGCGCGGTGCCGTTGCGCACGATCAAACAAGCACTCCTGGCGGCAAAAGGCGACGGGCGGCTCGACCGTATCAAGATGGTCGACCTGACCAACTGCACGTTTGACGGGCACATCTACAACACGCGCCGGGTCATGGAAGAATGCCTGGCGATCAAACCCGACCTGATTTTTCTCTGGGACGAGGCCTGGTTCGGGTTCGCCCGCTGGTCGCCGTTCTTGCGCCCGCGCACGGCGATGGGCGCGGCCGCGGATATCGAGGCGTGGCTGCGCGACCCTGCGAGCATCGAAGCCTACGAGCGGCAACGCACCGAGTTGGGCAGCGATCCTTCGGTCGAGACACTGCTCGATGCGCGGCTGCTGCCGGATCCACGCAAAGTACGCCTGCGGATCTACCAAACCAATTCGACACACAAGTCGATGTCGGCGTTGCGGCAAGGATCGATGATCCTGGTAAAGGACGTCGAGTACCACACCGTCGAGCAGCAGTTCAAAGAAGCGGTATTCACCCACGCCTCTACCAGTCCCAATCAGCAGTTGATCGCTAGCCTCGACGTCGCTCGGCGCCAGATGGAGCTTGAGGGGTTCGGCCTCGTGGGTAACGCGATCGAAGTTGCGTTGTCGATTCGCCGGGAGATAAATCGGCATCCGCTGATCTCGAAGTATTTTCACGTCGTCGGAGCGGACGGGATGGTCCCGCCGCAATACCGGCTTAGCGGCTTTACCGACTTCCTCGCAGCGGACGCGAACTGGGCGACCGCGCTGCAGAGCATGCGGGACGACGAGTTTTGCCTCGACCCGACGCGGATGACCCTCGTGTGTGGAACGGCCGGCTACGACGGGACTCAATTCAAGAATATGCTGGCGAACCGATACAGCATCCAAGTAAACAAAACCTCGCGCAACAGCGTCCTGCTGCAGTCGAACATCAACAACACGCGCAGCGACGTAGCGCAGTTGATCCGCGTTCTTATCGAGGTCTGCCGCGAGATTGAAGAACGGCTTGCGGCCGGCGGCGAAGGAGAACGCAGCGAGTTTGCCGCACGCGTGAAGAGCTTGATGACCGAGGTTCCGGACCTGCCGAATTTCAGCTGCTTTCACGAAGCTTTTCGACACGATGCCGGACCGAGCACCAATGAAGGCGATATTCGCAGCGGATTCTACGCCGCGTACGATGTGCAAGGCTGCGATCACATTCCGCTCCACGATAAGGAGATCGATCGCCGGCTGAAGGACGGCCCGCCGCTCGTATCGGCAAACTTCGTGATCCCGTATCCACCCGGGTTCCCGATCATGGTTCCCGGCCAAGTCATCACCGCCGACACGATCGAATTCATGCGCAAGCTGGACGTGAAGGAGATTCACGGCTACAACGCGGCGCAGGGGTTGAAGCTCATTAGTACCCCCGCGTTGGCGAAGCTCGAGCAAATGAAATCGCACTCTACCTAACAGAAAGGTCATCGATCGATGAAACGTCTCGCTATCTCGTCCATCTTTACCGTCGCGCTCGCGGCCGGCTGCATTCTCGCTGCCTGGGCAAGTCCGCCGAGTCTCACGGGCACCTGGAAGGTCGAACAAACCGGCGTCAATGGCACGACGACGGCGACCATCACCATTTCGCAATCCGGCGATGGCATCGTCGGTAAAAACCCTAACGGCACCGGGTACACGGGTGAGTTTGTCGGCGATGGGAAGGTCAACGGCAAATGGAATGGGCCCGGCGGCGCCGGCTGGCTGACGGTCTACGTCTCGCCCAACGGGCACAGCTTTAACGGGACGTGGGGCTACAACGGACGCTCCTCAAACGGCTCGTTCGTCGGCAATAAAGTGCTGCCGCCCTCGC
>DATAQH010000212.1:0-3646 GCA_036264815.1 Candidatus Cybelea sp. | reverse complement strand
GGGGCACCGGCAACAACGCTTGCTCATCGTCGTCATCGAAGTGTCCTCATAGGGGTAAAGCCATTGATGCGGGAGGTGGAGGCGGGTCGAGCTATGCGGAACCCGGTGCGTGTAACGTGGACATGCATCGGAACCCGTTTGGCGACAAGGACATACACAACGGTTTCATCGACATCCTCGCTAACCCGGAGTGTGTTCCTCACTAGGCGCGACGGTACCATCTGCTCGTTGTCGGGAATCTGACTCCGTGGTTAACCTAATCTATCGCGCGTGTTCGATCACCATCGCGGCGTTCGCGATTTTAGGTGTTCCGGGCGCTGCCGCCGCGCCTTCGATTCGCCAGGCGTTGATCGCAGCATATGCCGTGCGCGATCTCAGTGGGGTTAACCTTGCGCCGGACGGCAGCGCGTTCGCGTGGCAGGAGGCCTTTTACGATCGAAACCGGCTTTTGCAATCGCCGCAGTACAGCGCGCTGTACGTGCAACGACTCGACGGTGGGGGGCGCGTCCGGTTGAGCGCGGGCGGCCGTGGCGCGTACTACGACGAGAAGAATCCGGTCTGGTCGTCAGACGGCCGCCGGATTGCGTTTCTTTCCGACGCGCGGTCGAAGGGACAGCTCCAGCTCTTCGTCGCCGACGCCGGCGGCCGGCGCGTGCATCAGTTGGCGAGGTTCAGCGGCAACGTGCAGCGGCTAACGTGGGCGCCGAACGGCAGGTCGCTCGCCATTCTCTATATCGCCGACGCTCATCGTGAAGCAGGAGCGCTCGCGCCCGGCGCGCGCGACGTGGGCGTGATCGGCACGGTTGTGGACGAACAGCGCCTTGCGACGATCGATGCTCGTAGTGGTGCGCTGCATCTGCTCACGCCGCCGAACGTCTACGTATACGAATACGGATGGTCGCCCGACAGCGGCCAGATTGCAGCGACCTACGCGACGGGGAACGGCAACAACAACTGGTGGATCGCGCACCTTGCGCGCGTCGACGTTGCGAGCGGCGCGATGCATGACGTGCTCGCACCCAACTTTCAGATGAACGATCCGCAATGGTCGCCTGACGGAAGCCAGATCGCCGTCATCGGCGGAATCATGAGCGATTTCGGCTCGGTCGGAGGCGACCTCTACCTCGTCGATCCACAGACCGGCGCGTCGCGCAACGTGACCGACGGGGCGCCTTTCTCGGTGCAGTCACTGCATTGGAACGATTCATCGAGCCTCGACGTGGTCGCGCATGTCTCCGGCGCGATGCACCTCATGCGGGTCGACACGTCCAGTGGCCGCGCAACCGTGCTGACCGATCGCCAAGAGTCGCTCTGGAGCTGGTCGAGCGCGAAGGGCGGCTCGATCGTCGCGCTCGTGCGCGCCTCGTTTGCGGATCCGCCCGAAGTCTGGGCCGGCCCGCCGACAGAGCTGCGGCAAGTTTCTCACAGCAACGCCGGCGCGTTGCCGCTTCACGGTAAAGCCGTATCGCTGCAATGGAAGAGCGATGGGCTTACAGTCCAAGGCTGGCTCGTCTATCCGCTACACTTCGATCCGCGCGCGAGCTATCCGATGGTCACCATCATTCACGGCGGACCTTCCGCCGAAACAGTGCCGGGTTTTGGCGATCACTTCGCGATGGCGCTCGCTTCGTATGGCTATGACGCGCTCACTTCTGCGGGCTACTTCGTCTTTATGCCGAATCCGCGGGGCAGCTTCGGCCACGGCGAGGCGTTTACGAAAGCCAACGTCAAGGACTTCGGCTACGGCGATTGGCGCGACGATCTCGCGGGCATCGACACGCTTCTAGCGGCCGCACCCATTGATCCGAACCGTCTTGGACTTTTTGGCTGGAGCTACGGCGGCTACATGTCGATGTGGGCGGAGACGCAGTCGACCCGGTTCAAAGCAATCGTCGCCGGTGCTGGCATCGCCAACTGGCAATCGTACTACGGTCAAAACAAGATCGATCGGTGGATGATTCCCTTCTTCGGAACGTCGGTCTATGATAACCCCAACATCTATGCGCGGAGCTCACCGATTACGTTCATCACGCGCTCGAAGACCCCGATGCTCATACTTCAGCCCGAGCGCGACGAGGAAGTTCCGGTGCCGCAGGCGTTCGAGTTTTGGCATGCGATGGTAACCCTTGGTGTCCCCACAAAGCTCATCGTCTACGCCGACGAAGGCCATGCGCTGCAGAAAGTCACCGACCAGATCGACGCTCTTGCCCAGATGATAGAATGGTTCAACCGCTATTTGGCCCCGGAGAACCATGTGTAAGTGCCGGTTCGTTGTCACGTTCTGATGCTATACCGCGGTCAAACGACGGGCAAAGCGAGCGCGGCGGCAGTCCGCACTGCCGACGGTAAACCGCAAGGTCCGAGGCGACATTGGGATTGTCGTAGGCGTCCCGAGCGCAGCGACGCCCGGGGACTGAAACCGACTTGCGATCCATGGCAGCCTCCGAGCAAAGCAGCTGAAGCGCTGGCAGATACCTCGTCGCGAGACGGCAAAGCACTTGCTTTCTGGCACGGCCATCGTGACATGGGGCGGTTGCCTCGGCAAGGTTCAGTATTCGCCGAAACGCGGCGAAAAAGCATTACTCCCAGGCGTCGTCACTGGCGCTCACAAATGTACGGCTCGCGTGGAATTGTTGCGATTTTCCGGTCTCGAATGTCACTATGGAGCGCGCGAGGTATTCTCGGGTCTCGGCGGAGCTCTGAACGACGGCGAGCGAATCGGCCTCGTAGGCCCAAATGGCGCGGGGAAATCGTCACTCTTGCGCCTGCTCGCCGGCGTCGACCAGCCATTTGGCGGCACCGTGATCCGGGCGAAAGGTATAAAGCTCGGCTATCTCGCTCAGGGAGTCGCCGACGAGACCGAGTCGACGCTGCAACGCCTCGTCGATGCTGCGTTGGCGAAAGCAATGCACGAAGAGTGGGGCGCGCGCAACAAAGCGCTACGAATCATGCTCTCCGCGTTCGGCTTTGCCCCAACGGATTACGATCGACCGCTAAGTTCGTTTTCGGGTGGACAGCGGGCAAAAGTAGCGCTAGCGCACTTGCTGATCGACGAACCCGACTATCTGATTCTCGACGAACCGACGAATCATCTCGACGTCGCAACGACCCGCTGGCTCGAATCGTTTGTCTCTAACGATTCCCGCGGTTATATCGTCGTTTCCCACGACCGCTACTTTCTCGACCGGATAGCCACGCGCATCTGGGAGATCGACCGCGGGCGTTTCCACGCCTACCAGCCCGAACGGCCTGCATACACCGCCTACCTCGCAGCGAAAGAACTGCGGATCGAAGCGGAGCGGCGCGAGTACGAAACTTTCATCGTCGAACGAGACAAGCGCCGCAAAACAATTGCCGGGCTACGCGCGACGCACACCTCTTCAGACTATAGCCAAGTGCGCAGTCGCGAGAAGCAGCTGGCGCGCGTCGAAGCAACGACGCAAGCCCCGCCTCCGACACCCCCTCAGAGGCAGATATCCGTTCGTCTGCACTCATCGCGTCCTGCCGGCCGCGGGTTCGCCTTCGAAGCACGCGGCTTGGGCAAAGCCTACGACCATCAGTTGTTCAAGGGGTTATCGATCGACGTCGAGCGCGGAGAGCGCATCGCAATCGTGGGGCCGAACGGTTCCGGTAAGTCGACGCTTCT
>DATAQH010000178.1:0-2091 GCA_036264815.1 Candidatus Cybelea sp. | reverse complement strand
CGAGCGGCGATCTCGCGCCGCTTGCCCACATGACGCTCGCGCTGATCGGTGAAGGGGAATGCTACTATCGCGACGAGCGTCTGCCTAGCGCCGTAGCGCTCGAGCGCGCGGGACTCAAGCCGATCTCGCTCGGCGCCAAAGAAGGTCTGGCGCTCGTCAACGGCACGCAGGTGATGCCGGCGATCGCGGCGCTTGGGGTGCTTCGCGCTGAGCGGCGGGCCGCCACCGCCGTCGTTATCGCGGCGATGTCGCTGGAAGCTTATCTGGCCAGCGACCGGGTCTTCGACCGGCGCCTCAATGAACTGCGGCCGCATCCGGGCCAAGAGCGGGTCGCCGGGAATCTACGGGCGCTCCTAGCCGATTCCGAGATCGTGCACTCGCACGTGGAGTGCGATCGCGTTCAAGATCCCTACTCGTTTCGTTGCGTTCCGGTCGTGCACGGTGCGGTGCGGGACTCGACCGCCTACGTGCGGCGCGTCACCGAGATCGAGGCCAACTCGGTCACCGATAATCCGCTTGTCTTTCCCGAAGACGGCGACTTCGTCTCCGGCGGCAACTTTCACGGCGAGCCGGTGGCGCTCGCGATCGATCTCCTGAAGCTGGCCATCTCCGAGCTTGCGTCGATCGCCGAACGCCGGCTCTACCTTTTGCTGAACGCCGAGGATCGCGGGCTGCCGCTCTTTCTGGCGCGACGCCTCGGCCTGGAATCGGGCCTGATGATCGTCCAGTACACGGCCGCTGCGCTCGTCAACGAAAATAAGGGCTACGCCTGGCCCTCCAGCGTCGATTCGATCCCGACTTCCGCCGGCCAAGAGGATCACGTCAGCATGGGCATGACCTCGGCCAACAACTTGAACCGGGTCCTGGACAACGTCGAAGGGGCGCTCGCGTGCGAACTGCTCGGCGCGCTGGCCGCCGCCGATCTTCGCCGGCCGCTGCGCCCGGGCCGCGGCACGGTGGCGGCGCACGAGGTCGCGCGGGAGCGCATCGCGCCCTTTACCCGCGATCGCAGTCCAGCGCCCGACATCGCCGCTGGTCGCGAGCTGATTCGTTCGCACGCCCTCGCCGCCGCGGCCGAAGCGGCAATAGGACACCGCCTGTCACCCTGACCCTGACTCAGCCTGTCCTGAGCGAGCGTAGCTCGTCGAAGGGCTCAGGACTGCGGCTACAAGGTAAGGTTCACCGAGAAATACGCGTTAAACGGATTGGGCAGGACGAACGAGTTCGTGTCGGCATAGGCTGGGACGTACGAGTTTTGGAAGGCGCGGTTCTGCGGCACGCCGTTGGCGGCGAGATCGTTGGGCGAGCTTCCGTTGTAGAAGTTCGCGGTGTAGTAGTAGTTGGCGATGTAGCCGCAGGTGTAGCCGTTCGGCGGGAACGTCCTTGTCCACGGCTCCGACGATCCGCCGAAGCAGGCGTTGACTAAGTTCGCCAACAGTGCGTTGACCTTGATCCGCGGCGTGACCTCGTAGGACATCTGCAGGCTCAAATTGAGCTGATTGGGCTGGCGGAACGCGCCGAAATTGTCGAAGACGCCGGTCTGCGGATTGGGGATGGCCAGGATTCCGGGAGCGGTTCCGTTCTGCGTTGCGGCCAGGGTGCAGGTCGTGTAGTCGGCCTGCAGCTTATTCGGGGCGCTTGGAATATGCGTCGAGTTGGCCGTGCAGGTCCGCGGATCCAACCCGTTGACGTCGGCGGGATTACCATAGGGCTGCCCCTCGTTGAACGTCAGCGCCGGCGTGACCGCGAACCGGTTGTGCTTGTAGTTGACGATCGCGGTCACGACGTTGGGCGAGAGGTAGGCAAAATCGAGGCCGACCGGATACCATCCGTTGCGATCGAGCAGCGGCTGCGGCGACATCTTGTAGTACGGATTCCAGATCGGCGCGTTGTAGTTCGCCTTGAGCCTGATGCAGCGCGGGTCCGGATAGACGTTGCCCGACTTATCGTTCTCATAGCACCGCGATCCGCCCCCGGCTTTGGTGAGCCCGTTGAAGTTCGCGATATTCTGATTGTACGGGTCGATCGGGTTGAGCGAGGTGCCCGGATAGTTAGCCCACTTCTCGGCCGAGTTCGTGTAGGTGTACGACA
>DATAQH010000069.1:0-5363 GCA_036264815.1 Candidatus Cybelea sp. | reverse complement strand
GGCAACGTCGCCCGACCGGTCCCGCTGCACCGAGAGCGCGGCGGCGACCTCGGTTTGCGCGGTAGAGACCCGCTGCTCCGCATTTTCGGCGCGACCGCGCGCTTCGAGCAGCTCTGCCTCCAGTGCGGCGACGGCGCGCGTACCCGGCACGTGGCCCTCGAGCGAGTTCTCGAGCTCCTCGATCGTGTGCAGGCGAGACTGTGCCGCGGCAACCTCGCCCGAGCGATCGCGTTGCACCGAGAGCGTGGCCGAGACCGCGGCTTGCGCGGCCGACACCCGTTGCTCCGCGTTTTCCGCCCGCCCGCGCGCCTCGAGCAATGCCTCCTCCAGCGCGGCGACTGCGCGCTTGCGCTCCTCGTAACGGTGGGAGGCTGCGCCCGCGGCGATCTCGGTCTGATCGGTGCGATCGCGGGCCGCCTGCTCTTCGCGTTCGAGACGCTCGCCTTCGCTGCGAGCGCTCTCGGCCTGGACGCGCCGCTCCGCTTTTCGGGTTGCGAGTTCCGCGGCGTGCGCTTCGACCTCCCGCAACTCGGTAAAGACGTTCTCGAGTTGCGCGCGTGCCGCGGCGAGCGCGGCCGAGGCCGCCAGCTCGCCGTCGCGCGCCTCTTCGAGCTCGGCCCCCAGCGGTGCGAGCAGTTCTTCGAGGCGCGCGGTCGCGGCAAGAAGTGAGGTCCGCTCTTGTTCCACGCGTTGCGCGTCTTGCGACGTCTGCGTCGATTGCCGTTCGAGCGCTTCGCGCCGCGCGAGCGCGGCCGCGTACTCGGCTTCCAGGCGCGCGACCCCCGCGCGTTCGTTTTGAACCTTCGATCGCAGCTCCTCGAGCTGGAGCTCGCAACGATACGCCTGGGTGCGCAGCGCGGCTGCCTCGGCGCCGCGCGTCGCCGCTCTCGCTGCGGCCCCCGCGCGCTGCTCTTCCTGCTTTTCGAGCTCGACGCGCAGCTGCGCGCGCTCCGCGCGACGCGAAGCGCCCGCGCGCAGATATCCTAAAATCTCCAGATCGCGCAGGCGCGCGCTGATCCGCCGGTAGCGCTTCGCGCGTCGCAGCTGCGTGTCCAGCTCCGGAATCCGCCGTTCGAGCTCGGCGATCAGGTCGCTGATGCGAATCGCGTTCTGCTCCGTGCGTTCCAGGCGGCGCATCGACTCGTGCTTGCGCGCCAAGAACTTACCGATACCCGCGGTCTCCTCGAAGAGCGCCCGGCGCTCGGCGGGCTTGCTCACGAGAATCGCATCGATCTGCCCTTGAGAGACGATCGCGTAGGAGCCCGGACCGAGGCCCGTACCCATGACGAGCTCGATGACGTCGCGTAAGCGAACCTGCGCGCGATTGATGAAGTATTCGCTATCTCCGACCCGGTAGGCGCGCCGCGTGATCTCGACCTCGCTGAAGTCGATGGGCAGCGCGCGATCGGCGTTGTCGAAAAGGATCGAGACTTCGGCGAGGCCCAACGGCTTGCGAGCCTCGTTGCCGGCAAAGATCACGTCCTCCAAACGCCCGGAGCGCAGACTCTTCGTCGACGTCTCGCCCAGCACCCAACGGAACGCATCGACGAGATTGGACTTCCCCGAACCGTTCGGGCCGACGATCGCGGTAACGCCATCCCCGAACTCGAGCGTCGTCGGCTCGGCAAACGTCTTGAAGCCGAACGCCCGGACCTTTGTAAGCTTCACGTGCTCGCCGCCGCGCGCGGCTGGTCGCCGATCGACAGGGTGAGCAGCGCCGCCTTGGCAGCCTCCTGCTGCGCGGCTTTTTTCGACGGCCCTTGACCTCTTCCCAAGACTTTTCCGTTCACCGTCACCTTCGAGCTAAACGCCGGGCACTGCGGCGTGCCGCGGCTGGTCTCGCGATAGATGGGCGTTCCGGCGAGATGCTCCTGTGCGTAGTGCTGCAGACGAGTCTTGGAATCGAGAAGCGCGTCGGCAGAATGATCCAGTGCTTCGATGTGCGACGCGACGACGAAAGCGCGCGCCTTCTCCAAACCAAAGCGCAGAAAGAGCGCTCCCACAAAGGCTTCGAACGCGTCGGCCAGGACCGAGGTATTCTCGCTTCCGCCGGCCGCGTGCATCCCGGCTCCAAGCAGCGCGAGATCGGAGAATCCGAGCCTCCGGGCGGTGCGCGCGAGTTGGGCGTCGTTGACGATCGCCGCTTTGCGCAGGGTCAACAGACCCTCGGGCTCCTCCGGGAAGCGCTCGAATAGCCAACCGGCGGCGACACATCCGAGAACCGAATCGCCGAGAAATTCCATCCGGTCGTTCGAGCTGCCGCCGCGCTCTTTGGCGTGACTCTGGTGCACGAACGCGCCTTCGAAGAGGCTCAGGTCGCGCAGTTGGCGCACGCCCGCGACGCGTAGCAGCGCGCGTAACCTTCGCCGGTACGCCTCACCACTCACCTGGGCTCCTCATCGAACGCACGGCGCGGCCTTAGCCGGGGCGAACCTTACCGAAGACGATCACGCTGTTGTGACCTCCGAATCCAAACGAGTTCGAGAGCGCGACGCGAATTGGCGCGCTGCGCGCGACGTTCGGCACGTAGTCGAGCGTGCAGTCGGGATCCGGAAACTCGTAATTGATCGTCGGCGGCATGAGGTCGTTGTAGACGGCAAGCGCCGTCGCGACACCCTCGATCCCTCCAGCGGCGCCGAGTGCGTGTCCGTGCATCGATTTCGTCGAACTCACGCCGATGCGGGTAGCGTGCTCGCCGAACGTCCGCTCGATCGCCTTCGACTCCGCGGGATCCCCCATCGGCGTCGACGTGCCGTGAGCGTTGATGTAGTCGACGTCCCCAGGCGCGATGTTCGCGCCAGCAAAAGCTCGCGTGAGCGCAAGCCGGACGCCCTTGCCTTCGGGATCGGGCGCGACCAGGTCGTAGGCGTCGGCCGACTGACCGTAGCCAAGCAGCTCGCAATAGATGGAGGCGCCGCGCGTACGGGCGTGTTCGTAATCCTCGAGCACGAGAATGCCGGCCCCTTCGCCCAGCACGAATCCGTCCCGCTCGCGATCGAAGGGGCGGCTGGCCTTTGCGGGATCGTCGTTGCGCGTCGACATCGCCCGCATCGAGCAGAAGCCGCCGATTGCCAGCGGCGAGACCGTCGCCTCGCTGCCGCCGGTGATCATCGCGATTGCATCGCCGTTGACGATGGTGTTGTACGCGGTGACGATCGCGTCGTTACCGCTCGCACAGGCGCTCGCGACGGCAAAGAACGGCCCTTGGTATCCGTAGGCCATCGAGATGTGCGCCGGCGCGGCATTGGCCATGAGCATCGGAATAAAGAACGGTGTGACCTTCGACCAGGTTTCGTTCTCGTTGGCTTTGTCGGAGTTGAGCCAAAAGGTAATGATCCCGCCGATGCCGGTTCCGATTACGCCGCCGACCCGCGCTTTGAACTCCGGGTCATCGGGAAGCTTCGCATCGGCGATTGCTTCCCGCGCGGCCACGAAGGCAAACTGGGTGAAACGATCCATCCGTCGCGCCTCTTTACGCCCGATCAGCTGTTCGGGGTACCAGTCTTTCACCTCGGCGGCGAACCGCGTTATGAAGTCGCTCGCGTCAAACGCCGTAATCGGCGCGATTCCGGATTCTCCCGAAATCAGGCGCCTCCAGAAGTCTTCGCGGGTGTTGCCGACGGGGGTGACCGCCCCGAGCCCCGTCACGACGACTCGTCGGCGGGCAGGCGGCTGCATACTAGAGAGGCTCAAAACTTCAGCAAGTTACGGCAGCGTCGGGGAGTGGTCCCCCTCGCTTGGGGCGCCGCGCTTGCGCTGACCCGGCGCGGCGGATATAATCAGGGGCTGTCTGCCACAAAGGGTGTGGGGCACTACTCGATCACCGAAGGGACGTTATGAAGCGGACGTATCAGCCGCACAATCGCCGGCGTAAGCGCGTGCACGGATTCCTGGAACGCATGAGCACCAAGGCGGGCCGTAGAGTACTCGCGCGCCGCCGGAAGAAGGGACGCCATCGCCTCACCGTCTGATGCGCTTGGCAAGTCTTCGCCGTCAGGCGGATTTTGCACGGCTGCGTCGAGCGGGGCGCCGCGTTTCGACCAAGAGTCTCACCATTTACCGCAGTGATTCGCTCGCGGACGATACCTCGCTTGTGGGCATTACGGTAAGCAAAGCGATCGGAAAGGCCGTGGTGCGCAACAAACTGCGTCGACGTTTGTCGGCGATCGTCCGCGAAGCGCTCCCATCACGCCGGCCGATGCGCCTCCTCGTGGTGCCACGCCCGTCCGCCGTGAACGCCAGCTTCGCCGATTTGACGGCCGAAGTAACTTCCGCCCTGGATCCGGCGTAGAAGTGCCCGTGAGAAGCGTTGCCGTGGGGCTGATTCGAGGCTATCAGTTGGTTATCTCGCCGCTCCTCCCGCCCGCCTGCCGCTTCTATCCGAGCTGCTCGCACTACGCTCTGGCCGCGGTCCGCGAGCACGGAATACTGCGGGGCGGCTGGCTGGCCGTGCGGCGGCTGGGCCGCTGCCATCCGTGGAATCCGGGTGGGGTCGATTTCGTGCCGGGCGCGGAGCCGAGGTAGGCCGTGCACCTTCTTCTCGCGGCGTCGTGGCTCGATCCCATCGTCAACTTTCTCTCTTCGGTCGTCATGGCGATCGACAAGCCGGTGGGCAACCTCGGCTGGAGCCTAATCATTCTGGCGGCGCTGATCCGCCTGGTTTTCTGGCCGCTCAATACCGCGCAGTTCAAAGCGTTCATCAAGATGCAGAAGATCGCGCCGCTGCTCAAACGCGTACAGGAACGGTACAAAGACGATCGTCAGAAGCAGCAGCAAGAGACGATGGCCCTCTACAAGGAGCACGGCGTAAATCCGCTCGCGGGCTGCTGGCCGATGCTGGTCCAGTACCCGGTGATCATCAGCGTCTACTACGTCGTGCTCAATCACAAAGGTCTCTTCGCAAATCAGAATTGGCTCTGGATCGGCAGCGCATTTACCAAGGGGGCCGGCGCCCCCGCGATCTTCGGAACGCCGGTCTTTGCCGCGAGCCTCGCGGTTCCCGATCTCATTTTGATTCTGTTTTACGCGGCGTCGATGTATTTCAGCATCCGCTACGTTAGCCAGCCGGCGACCGATCCTCAGCAGGCACAGATGCAGCGCACCATGGCCTGGATATCTCCGGTCATGCTCGGCTTCTTCGGCTGGCGCTATCACTGGCCGTCGGCGATGGTCCTGTACTGGTTCTCTTACAATATCCTGACGATGGGACAGCAGTTTTTCTTACTGCGGCGGTACCATCAACCGCTCGCGCTCATCGACAGCGAGCACCCGATTACCGAAAGCGTCGGAGGCGATGCGGGCAATCCGAAAGAGAACGGTGCGAAGGCGATCTCGAGCGGCAACGGCGTCGCAAAATCCAATCC
>DATAQH010000409.1:0-11370 GCA_036264815.1 Candidatus Cybelea sp. | reverse complement strand
CGCCCGCGTCCAGCGCTCCATCGCAGCAAGCACCCAAGCCATCGTGTCGTCGGCGTATACTTCGTCGCCGCGTTTGTCGAGATCGGACCGCGCCGCGACGAGCGCGTCGTTGAGGTGTTCGTTGTGCTCGGCGTAGTACGTCGCCAGGAGCCGGTCGTTGATGCCTTGCGCGTTGAAGAGGCGCTGCTCGGCGCGAATCAGAGCGTCGGTCCGCCGCGCTCCTTGGCCGTCGCCCAGCGCGCGTTGCGCGTCGGCTTGGTACCCGAGCGCCTGTGGCAACGGATAGAGCTCGGCGCTGCGTCGAGCAGACGCGAGCGCGCTGGGCCAATCGCGCTGCGCACGGTAGAGCTTTGCGGCAAGGAGCAGGGCCATCGAATTATCGGGATAGATGCGTAGCGCCTCGTCGAAAGCAGCAGCCGCCGCGGCCGAGTCACCCGCCTCGAAGGCGAGCTGACCGGCGCGCATGTGGTACCAGGATCGCGTGTAGGCTGGGACGCTGATCATCCCGTCGACAATTTCAGCGGCGGCGCTCATCGCGACCCGGGCACCGCGCAGATTTCCGGTCAGTTCCTCGTAGCGCGCCCGAATCGACATCCACGTCGGGTTAGGATCGCGCTGCTGCGGCCGGGCGAGGATGCTCGCGGCCTCGGCGTAGCGTCCGAGCTCCATCAGGATCGAAGCGCTTTGCGCGCGAGCGTCGTCGTCGAAGGGTGCGGCGTCCGCCGCGTCGCGTTCGGTCGCCAGCGCCGCCTTAAAGCGGTGAAACGTCAGCTCGCACGATGCGATCACGCTCAGCGCCGCTACGTTTCCCTGGCGTTGCAGGCGTAGCGACCGCTTTGCGACCGCGAGCGCCCGCGCAACGTCGTTGAGGTCTCCCGCTTCGCGAAAACGTTGGAGGTATTGGCTCCCCAGCACCCGCGCCGTGATCTGGTCTTCGGGATCGGCGCGCAGTTGTGCTTCGTAGAACGCGACGTATTGGTTGCGGTGAAGGTAGTCGGTCTGAAGAGGGGCGGGAGCGGGTTCGGCGGCGCGCGCCCAATGTGCGGCGAACCTTGGCCAGCCCGCCCCGATGGCGAGCGCCGCGGCAAAAGCCAGAACTGCCCCAGCCCCTCGCATCGTTAGAGCGGCGCCTGAACGTAGGGGAACGTGTCGGTGTTTGATTTATCGTAGGCAACGTTGTCGGTCGTCAAGCAGGGCGCTTCCTTATGGTCGTCGGGAATAAGCCCCAGCGCCGAGAGCGTGTTGCCGAAGATTGCGCCCAGCGAAATGTCGATCACATCGTCGTCGAGAGCGCGGCCGCCGAACTTGCTGCCGGTAGCGCCACCGGTCTCGTACCCGAGGTAGGCGGCCTTCGTGGTCTTCTGGGAGAGATCGGCCTTCATCACGTTAGGATAGAGAACCGCCTGTAGCGTTTCGGCCCATTTCTCGCTGCGGAACAACAACGAAAATGACTTGATTTGCTTCTCGAGCACCGGGTCCGCGTATGGTTCCGAGCGGTTGGTTTTATTATGATCCTCGAACGCCTCGAAGGCTTCCTTAACCGCCGGACGCGAGAGCAATTCGATCTGTTTGTAGACGGTGCCGGCCGGCGGTGACGCCGGCCCGGCGATCGGCGTCACCGCCGTTGTAGAGCTCGTACAGCCGCCGATCACGATGCCGGCCACCGCTGCGGCCACAAGGGCCAGCGTAAAATGGGACTTCATTTTTTGCACTCCTATTCTGCTTGACCGTTGGGGGTGGCTGTGGTCGCCCACAGGCCGATCACACTCGGCGATCCGCCGGCCGGCGCTAGCATTGTTTTGGGCATTTCGATCACGATCGACAGCACGTCAAACGGTGCGAGGTAATCGTGCGGCTTGGCGATGACGCAACCATTGGAACCGGCCGTGCCGTAGCTCACGCCGTTGAGAACGATCGGCTGAGAAGCCGACGCAAAGCGGAAAGACGTCGCGCTGGGCGGCGGGGGATTGGGATGGTTCTTATAGTCGCGGTCGGGGACGATCTTGAAGAACTGAGCGAGATCGAAGTAGAACGGATCGCGCCGCGGCCCCACGAAGACTCGGATCTTGCCCAGCGACGCCGGCTTATCGAACGAGAACGTTCCGGTTTTACCGACCGTCGTGTTGGCCGTACCGACTTCGTTCGGGTTTGCCGGTCCGTACAAGGTAATTTTCTGCGACGTCCCCGTCGTGTTTGCGGTGAACTGAATGACCGTGTTCTCGGTGAAGGACCCGGATGCGACACCGCTCGTCGCGATCTTGAACTGGTACAAAACGTTTGGGTCTAGCGCTATCCCGCTCGTCATTCCGGCGGGAATTAAGGGGCGGACGTCCATCGCCAGCGCTACCCTCGACGCATCGTGCGGGTCGGGGAACGTGTAGACGTCGGTGATGTCCGCGAGCGGATTCGAGACGACGGTGGGTGAGTCTTGATGGTCGGATCCTCGTGCCGCTTTGAACGAATACAGCGAGACGGTGAACGCGAGTAAAAAGACTGCCAGCATCGTACCGCCTGTGCGAAGCAGTTTCATGTGGTCTCCTTTATGGCGAGTATGCGGTGTGCGGAACGCGATGAGAACAGAGCGAAGTTTGCGGCGGCGTAAAGAGCGACGCCGAGAAAGACGATCAGTGCGGTGCCCGCAACGGGGGCTCGGACGCCCTGTTGCACCAGGGCTTGTCCGACCATGATCGAGCCGATGGTCGAGATGACGATCGAGGTGAGCAAGGGCGCGGCATGCGCGAAGTGTTCGAATCCCGATCGGCGCTGCAGCCAGCTCGCGCCGTGGACGACGGCAATCCCGAGGCCCGTAAGGATGGCCGCGAGGCCGAGGCTGAAGACGACGATGAGAAACAAGCCATAGCCGATGCGATGCAGCCGCAGCGCCGTTAACAGAACGACGATCGCGGCGGGGCACGGCGCGATTCCGCCGCTCATCGCGGCGACGACGGCGCTGGGAAAATGCAGCCGGCCGGCGCCCGGAATCGTGTGTGCGTGCGAGTGAGCGTGATCGTGACGGTGCAGCCGATGCTCACGTTGTCGGGCGGCGCGCGTGACGGCGAGGGACAGACCGCGCGCGCCGATTGCAGCGACGGCAACCCCGGAGATCAAGGTGATCCACGTAAAGAGGCTCTCGGTCGCGAAACCGGCCAAGAAGAAGAGCACAATCCCCAAGAGCAGCACGGCGATCGTGTGTGCAAAGGTTAACGCGCCGGCAAGAACAACGGCTTGTTTGAAGCTTGCGCGCGCTCCCACGAGCGTAAAAGCGAGCAAAGCTTTACCATGCCCGGGCTCGAGACCATGGAGTGCTCCCAGGCCGAACGCGGCGAGGATCGTCAGGAGTATCCATGCCGGCGTCTGTCCCTCCCGCGCAAAGAGATCGGAGAGCATCGAGGTGCGGACGATCGACGCCGAGCCCCAGGCGCTCGAATCGTCGCCGGCTACGCGTACTCGATCGACGCGACCGCCCAACACCTCGAAAGTCGCCTCGTCGTTTTGACGCGGGGAGCCGATCAATGCGCTGGGGTAGGAGCGCAGCTCGTTGGTTGGATCGACAAGGCCGGGCAGAATAATATCTTTCCAGCCGATGCGCCGGTCGCCGTAGACCGAATCGTGCACCGAAATCGCCGCGCGCAGCGGAAGGCGAGCCGTGTAGTCGCCGGTCCAATAAAGAATGGGCAACCCTCCGGCGCCTGGACGCGTGCGCGCCGTCGTTCCGTCTGACTGCAGGGCCAGCGCGACACCGTTGGCCCGTATCGACAGGCCGTTTGCGACCAGCGAAGCCTCCGCGTTTTGCCAATTGCGCATCGCCTGCGGGGTCCAAGCGGCAGCGCCGTGCATAATTTGGAACGTTGGGATCTCCGCGATGTCTAAGACGTAGTGCACGCGCAACTGCCCGGCCTCGGGCTGCAGCCGCGCAAGGTGGTTGATCGTAAAGTTGCCGAGCGGATGGGCTTGGAGGCGCCCTGCGCCTGCGGTGATGGCCAGCACGAGGCCGCAGCTCAGTGCGCACGAGCGAAGCACGATGCTTTTGCGATTCACGATTGGTGCTTTAACGGCTCGCACGGGGACCTGGATTTGGGTCGGAGCAGAAGTTTTAGAGCAAGATTCGGATGGCCGGCCCGGGCGCAAGGGTCTACGATCGACGGGTGAATCCAAAAGTATCGACCGACTCGTTAACGTATCTGGCGATTCCGCTAGAGGTTGCCGCCGAAGCTCGCGAGACGATGCGCGATCGTTTCGGGCACGAGGTCAAAGTCGTACGCGATACGGGGCCGTGCCGAGTCTGCCTTCGTATCTCTTCCGAGCCCGAAGAGCTCTTATTGCTCTCGTACCAGCCTTTGCCGGATACGAGCCCATACGCGGAGATCGGACCGATCTTCGTCCACGCTCGGCCCTGCGAGCCGTACGCCGGCGCTGCGTTCCCAGCCGACTTCGCGCGGCGACGGCTCGTTCTGCGTGCCTACGGCTACGACGGGCAGATCGTCGACGCCGCCGTGGCCGAAGCCGGCGCGGCGCCCAAACAAGCCGCGGTGTTTCTTCACGATGAAGCCGTGGCCGAAGTGCACGCTCGGCACGAGTCGTACACTTGCTACGCTTTCAAGATCGTGCGCGACTCCTAAACGGAGGGCACGCGCCTAGCGCAGAACCTGCGTGCCTCTGATCCGTTGGAGTCTAGGAGGTAGAGGAGATGAAAGCTGTACGTAGCCCTTTCTTGGCAAGCTATTGCGTGGCCGCCGCGTTTCTCGCGGGCTGTGGAGGACCGGGGGCGACCAGTGTGACCCCGGAGCCCGCTGCACAGAGCGGCGCGAGCGTCACGCGCGCGCCCTCCGCAAAATCGTGGATGCGGCCCGACGCCAGACGAAACAACCTGCTGTACGTCTCGTACTTCTACGGTAACGAAGTCTTCGCGTACAGCTATCCAAGCGGCAAACTCGTTGGTACGCTGACCGGCATTCCCGAGGCCCAAGGCATGTGCACGGCCAAGAACCTCAAAGGGAAGTGGTGGGTCGTCGCGACCGGCTCGAATCAAGTCTTCGAGTATGCTCATGGCGGCACGTCGCCGCTGGCAACCCTGGACATCACCGCGGGGGCGCCGGCGAGTTGTGCGGTCGATCCGACGACCGGGAACCTCGCCGTGACGATGATCACCAACGACAACGTCGTCGTGTACAAGAACGGTTCGGGGTCGCCGGTGACCTATACCGCGCCGTTCGGGCCCTACTACTCGGCCTACGACAAGCGCGGAGACCTCTTCGTCGACGGAAGCGGGCAGACGTCGCTCGCCGAGCTCCCCAAGGGGGGCGCGACCTTCGAGCCGATCACGGCAAATCAGACGATCATTTTCGCTGCAGGCCTTCAATGGCACGGCAACGATCTCGCCGTCGGCGACCTCGATACGTCGACGATCTACCAGTTTAGCATCACCGCCAGCAGCGCAACGCTTACGACTACGACGCCGCTCTCCGGCGCGGGTTCCGGCGACTTCTGGATTCAAAAGAACCACGTGATTGCGTCGGGCGGCGCCGATGTCGGAATTTGGAAGTTTCCCGCCGGCGGTTCGCCGCAAAAGACGTTTCCAGGCAGCTTCTACGGCGCCGTCGATGTCGTGATGAGCACGGTGAAATAGGGCGATTGCGCGTGGAAGCAACTCTGCCGCCGATCCGGCCGGTCACGCTGCGGGAGATCGAAGAGGCTCGCGTCAGAATCGCCGATACGATCTTTCGCACACCGTTGGTCAAGCTTCAGCTCTCCGGCGAATTCTCCGATATCTATCTGAAGCTCGAGAACCTGCAGCCGATCAACTCCTTTAAGCTGCGCGGAGCTGCAAACGCCGTTGCACTGTTGGCGCCAGAACGCCGTTCCCAAGGTGTCTGGACGATTAGCGCCGGCAACGCCGGCCAGGGAGTGGCGTACGCGGCGCGCGCGGCGGGTGTGCCGTGCGCCGTCGTGACGATCGAAACTGCTCCCGAAACGAAAGTCGCGCGAATGCGCGCGCTCGGCGCGCGGATCGTCAAGGCGTCGTTCGACGCGTGCTGGGAGGCAATGGAGCACCGCACGTTTCCGGGCGTCGATGGAACCTTCGTTCACCCGTTCGATGACGACGATTTCGTCGCGGGCAACGCGACGATGGGCTTGGAGATCGTCGAAGATCTCCCCGGCGTCCAGACCGTCATCACGGCGATCGGTGGAGGCGGCCTCGTTACCGGCGTCGCTTCAGGCGTTCGAGCGCGCAAACCGAACGTGCGCGTCTATGGCGCGGAGCCGGAGACCGCGGCGCCTGGCGCGCTCTCGTTTGCGCGCGGGGAAGCCTCCGATTTCCCGCAATGGCAAGCGACGTTCGTCGACGGCTCCGGCGGAAAGAGCGTCTTTCCGCGGATGTGGGAGCGAATGCGGCCCGTCGTCGACGGTTCGATCGTCGTTACGCTCGACGAAACGAGACACGCCATGCGTTTGCTTGCCGAAAAAGCGCGCGTAATCGCTGAGGGCGCCGGCGCACTCTCCGTGGCGGCCGCGCTGCGCAGCAAGGACCTGGAGGGACCGATCGTCGCGGTCGTATCCGGCGGGAACATCGACCTCGCGAAGTTCTTCGAGCTCATCGCAATGGAATAACCCTAGAGTTTTTCGTAGACGTCCGTGGCCATTTCACCGAGCGTTTGGCCGGCATAATGAGCGCCGTCCTTACTCGGGTCGACGCTCGGCTTCCCAGCCATCCGGTTGATATAAAACGCGAACGCGACGTGGCGACCGTGACTGGTCGTCATGTATCCGGCGAGCCCTTTGGTGTAGAGGCCGTCGTCGTTGAGCAGATCTTGCGATCCCCAGGTGCCGGTCTTCGCGTGCACCTTTCCCGCGGCCGGGGATCCATTCTGAATGTTGAAGAGCGTCCCGTCGACACCCAAGACTGGCAGGGCGCGCCAAAACGGTTTGTACCACGGTTGGCGGTAGGCCCAGGCCAGGTAACTCACGATAAACTGCGGCGTAAAGAAGGCCGAGCTTCCCAGGCCGTCTTGCTGGGCCGCGCCGCGTAGGTCGAGGCCGGCTCCGGCGAGCAGCGCGCGCTCCTGCGCGAATCCAGTCTTCAAAAGGT
The DNA here is from genome assembly GCA_036264815.1 of Candidatus Cybelea sp. Classification (GTDB taxonomy): domain Bacteria; phylum Vulcanimicrobiota; class Vulcanimicrobiia; order Vulcanimicrobiales; family Vulcanimicrobiaceae; genus Cybelea. The sequence goes on along the minus strand of DATAQH010000409.1, from coordinate 4,283 downwards.
CCGTCTTGGCATGGGCGACGTAGACGGCCCACATATACGGCAGCAGCGCGGCATGCAGATTGTCGCTCACCTTGAGCGTGACGTAGACGTCTTGCGAAAGCGGCGGCGACACGTGGCTAGCGACCAGATTTGCCGATGTATATGAAGCAGCCGCGGCGGTACGATCGAACGCGGGCGCGCTCGACGGCGGATTTATCCCTACTCCCGCGGCGAGCAACGCGCTGGTAAAAGCATCCCGGGCGAAGCGTCCCGGCGTCGGCACACGATAGGCGAAGAGGATCGGTCGGCCCGCGGGCATCGCACCGGTAACCGTCACGCTATGCGAACCGTCGGCATTGGTCTTGTCGGTCGAAAGGTCGATCGTCGGTTCGCTCTTCGGCGCGCCCGTCTTCGCATTGTTGACGAAACGAACGTACGGCGTTTCGGGCGAGACGCTCACCGAGACGGCATCGCCGGCATTCGTACCCGGAGTGAGCGTAACGTCGACGATGTTATCGTTGACGACGATCGGCGAAACTATGGCGCCCGTTCCGCCTTCCGGTCCGGCATCGGCAAACAGCGAGGAGTCGATGAGGACGCGGCCGTCGATTTGCTTGATCCCAGCCTTTGCCACCTGCGCGGCGAGATCTCGCAGAACCGCGAGCGGGTCGCCCGGAACCGCGCGCGTGTCGTAGCTTCCGTCGTAAGAGTGATCCTCATTCTCGAACGCGAGCGTTCCGTCGGATTGAATTCGCTGGGAAAGATTGGGATCGCCGCTGGCGACCATGACGAGATCGCCGTGCAGCACGCCGCTCGAATCGACCGTGCCGATGCGATAGACGGGGGTCGTCCAGCGGAAGTCCGGGCCGAGCAGCGCGAGGCTCGTTCCCGTCGTCAGCAGCTTCGTCGTCGACGCCGCTTCCATCAGCACGCCGGCGTTACGGACGTACAGCCGGCGGTTGGCATCGAGGTCGAAAACGTCCGCGGCAACGATTGCATGGGTAAAGCGTTGACGCGCCGCAATGGCGTCGAGCGCCGATGCAGCGCTCTGCGGCGCGGCGAGCGCGGCGTTGGGCACGAGCAGCGCCGCTGCCAGGACGAGCGCGCTACGCTTCTTCATCGAGTTGATCGGTGAGGAACTGGTAGACCATCACGAAGTCGCCGCAAAAGGAGAGAAACGGATGCTCCAGCGTTTTGGGCTGATTCTTCTCGAAGACCCAGTGCGAGACGAACGCCGGGAGATAGCCCAGCGCCAATCCGCCGAGGATGAGCGAGGGGCGCCGCAGCACGATTCCCGCCAGCCCGAGGGACACGCCCCCGAGTAAGCCCGCGCTATGCACGAGCCTCGTTCGCGGGTCGCGGTGCGCCGCGAGATATTCGGGGTAGAACTCCTCGAACGTCATTTCGCCGTCTATCCTCCATTCATGTCGAGAAAGAGTTCGGTTGCCATTGCGATCAAAAAGCCGGCGCACATTGTCGCGGTTACGGTCGCCGTCAGGCCGGTGCGCCGAAGTACGTTCCACAGCTCGCCGATGACGAAGACCAACGCCCCGATCGCAATTGCGAGGAATAGCACCGAGAGCGTCGGTGAGTAAAAGCTGTAACCGACGATCGTGCCGATGAATGTTGGCCCGCCCGCAATCAATCCTGCCAGGCCGATCTGGGCCCACGACGGGACCACGCGGCCAACCAGCGGCGCGGCGACTCCGAAGCCTTCCGTCGCATTGTGCAGCCCGAAGCCGACGATCAACGCCAGCGCAACCGCCGTCGCTCCCGAGGCGGCCGAGGCTCCGATCGCGAGGCCTTCACCGAAGTTGTGGGCGCCGATCCCGATCGCGATGATCGCCGCCAGTACGACGGAATTGTCGGCGTGCTGCGCAGCCTTGCGCGTAAAATGGGTCGCGGCGCTTCCCAGGCCGACCAGACCGATAGCCAGACCGAGCACGAAAACCGCCACAAGCGCGGCGGGGAACGGCGCCGCGCCCGCGTGCCAGACTCCAAGTGCTTGCGAGATGGGCGTAATCGCGTTTTGCGCGATCTCGACGACGAGATAGAGAAGGATCCCGATCGCGAGTGCGTTGAGCAGGGCGATCGTCTGCGGCGAGAACCTGCGCGCACGGGCGATCGGCAGCCCGAGAAAAATCGTAAACCCGGCAATCGCTCCCAGCAGCACCGTCGTCCAAAAGCTCAGCGCGTGCGTCGTCGCTCCCGCGATCGGCGTCATCGCCCGGTACATGGAGGCCAGCGTGTTCGGCGTGCCGGAGTAGTGGATCGCCGTGATCAACCCGGCCGGCATGCCCATCGAGTCTTCGATGTGGTCCATGACGTGACAGTGCACGAGCCAGGTACCGGGTTTCGCATCGGCGTGGATTACTACGTCGACGCGCTGCCCCGGCGCGATCAGGACGGTGTCTTGGATATCGCGGTAGTCGAGCGGCGCGGCATCACGGGCGACGATCTGCTGGTAGTGCCCGTGGGTGTGCATCGTGTGAAACTCTTCGCCCGAGATGTTGATCCAGCGGACGCGAAAGCGCTCGCCGGAACGGACGTCGAGCTGACGCGTTGCGGGATACTCTTTACCGTTGAGCGTGAAGTGGTTCTCCGCGCCGCTGCGGATCTGCCAGGACGAGATAATCTCGACGAAATCGTGCGCGAGGTTGCGCTCGACCGGAAGCGGATGCGCGGGCTGCACGACGATCGCGCCGTAGAGCCCCGAGTCGAGCATCGCTTCGTCGTCGTGAGTGTGATAGATGAACGTGCCCGGCTGATCGGCAACGAAACGATAGACGAAGTGCCCGCCCGTCGGAACCAGCGGCTGCGAAATGCCGCCGACCCCGTCCATATCGACCGGAATGTCGTGAATGCCGTGAAGATGAATCGAATCCGGCGTCGCGGCGTCGTTGGTGTAGTCGATGACGACCGTGTCACCCTGGCGCACTTGCAGCACCGGTCCCGGAACGACGCCGTTGTACGTGTTGGCCATAACCGTGAGGCCCGGTTTCAGCGACCACGGTGCCTGACGCTCGACGAGATGGAAGACCTTGATGCGCCCACCGTTCTCCGGAACGGCTTGATAGCTGCCATCTGGTCTCCGGAGCGTGTTGGATTCGCCCGGCGCCGGCGTCGCAGCCGGAATGGGCCCGCTAAGCGGCTGCAAACCGAGCGAGGTCGAGTTGGGGGAGGCGACGTCGTCGGCGTCGGCTCGCGCAACCGCCGGAACGGCAGCGAACGAAACGATCGCCGCGCCGATCAGCAAGGCGGGCCGGAGAAAACGCATTTTAGGTGCGCCTAAGATTGTAGGTAGGCGCGCCTTTCTCCTAGTTACTGCCTGGGCTTCGCCCTTTTAGTCTCTCCTGCCCATAAAGTCGAGCGGTTGCCTATAAAGAGGCGCTTCGTTCCCTGGCTGCAGTGGTTGTTTACCTCGCGCTTCATGGTGAACGTCCCGCCACTGTATATTTCGCCGCTAGGTTGCGTGATGACGTAGAAGCCGGAGCCTTGCCTCGCGTTGACGGACCCTTGCAAGCTCGCATAGGCAGTCGGCGACCAGGGGGCTAGGGCGGATGCAAACAATTCGTTGCCAAAGGTAAGGAACGTTCCGGTAAACCAGGTCGGCGGCACAGAGTGCCAAGCGCCAAGGGACGTAAACTCCAAGCACAAAGACGCGAAGGGAATAGGGTACCCAGCGTCATCGGTGAATTTAGCCTGGAAGTACCCATGGAAAGACTGCGCCCGAGCGGGCGTTGCCGATTGGTGATCTGTTGCACTGACCGTACCGGCCATTGGCTGCGATCCGCCGCAGCCTGTCAACAGCCCGATAGCGACGCAGACAACGAGTAAAACCTTCACGTGCTTCCTTTCTCTTAGCCGGGGAAGCGTTCGATGGAGGCGCGAGGCGCCCTAGTCTATTCCTCTGGCGCTTGGGCCGGTAACGGCCGCTGGGAGGCTTACTTTGCCTTTTAATTGCTTCTGCCCATGCGGTTCTCAGCTACAGGACTTGCTTTGCTCGGCCGTCATAGTGAACGTCCCGCCTCCAAATAGCTGGCCGTTCATACCGCTGTAGGTAAACTTACCGGAGCCCTGCTTCGCATTGACCGACCCTTCGAACGTCAAAAAAAATGCTGGTGACGGCAGCCAAAGGGCAGATGCGTATAACTGCTTACCGGAGGTAAGGAACGTTCCGGTAAAGCTTACACTGCCGGTACTCGACCAGCTTCCATTGGGCTTGAACCGAAAGCATAGAGACGACCCGGGAAGACTACTCCCGACCACGGTTGTGAGCTTAGCCAGGTAGTAACCCTTAAGCG
>DATAQH010000406.1:0-2306 GCA_036264815.1 Candidatus Cybelea sp. | reverse complement strand
TCGAGGTGCAGATGCGTGAGCTTGAGCTGCAGCAGGAGGTGCTCCGCAGCGTCGCGCCGCGCGAGGGCGTACGCCAGTGTCAGCTCGTTCTCGCGCAGCTGCTGGCGCCGCGCTCCTAACGCGCGCGTTGTGCGCTGGACGGTCGCCGCTTCGAACGCGGTGAGGCTCGCCGAGGTCTCACGATCGAGCTCGACACCGTACGACGAGGATTCGAGATCGCAGGTTCCCCGCAGCCTGCCGATCGTGGCGATCGCATTGCGCTCCGTATTCAGATCGGCAGAGGTGTTGAGGGTGTCCAGGCGCAGCGCACGCGCCCGCGCGCCTCCGGCGCTTTTTTGCAGTGCGGCGGCGGCGTGCTCCGTGCGAGCCGCCGGATCCGTAAGCCCGGGGGCGCGCAGCGTGGCCCGCAGCGCAGCGATATCACGGTCATATCCCGCGAGGACCGGGTGCAGCGGATGACTGGCCACCAGGCGCGCGACATCTGCGAAACCGATCGCGCCGCTCGGCGAAACGCCGGTGAGGCAGAGCGCGAGCGCCAACGCCAGCGCACGCCGCGGCGCTGCACTCCTCATGGGAACTTCCTCAGGTACTGCAGGTTGATGCCGTTCGTCCCGGTCGGCGGCGGCAGCTGCGTCATGCGATTTAGATTGAGCACGTCGGTTGCGGCCGGCTGCGAACTCTGCAGAACGAAAAGCGTCGGCCCGACCGTCGTGTACCAACTCAAACGATATCCGGTGCCCACGCTCGGATGGGCTTCAAGGGTAACGGCCTGCGTTCTCGGGTATCCGAACGTCTGCGAATAGACGGCGTTGACGTTCTTTCCGAGGCGCTTCACGGCATTGACCCCGATACCGGTTTGGATGTCGCTTGTAATTTGCACTTCGGTGAAGCCGAGCGTGCCGGCCACCGAGGACGACAGCGGCTGGAGCAGATTTCGCGTAAAGAGTGTGTTGAGCTGGCCGAGCGCGACTTGCGTCGCGACGCCGGTCGCCGAGAACCCAGTACCGCCCGTCGAGTTGACGCCGCGCACCGCGCCGAACTGCTGCGCGCCGACGAGCAGGCCGAGGATCTGCTCGCGGCTGTATGACGGATCGGAGTCCAGCGTGAGGTTCATGTTCGTCGCCGGCCCTCTAACCTTCAGGCTTATCGCGGTCGGCGGATTGGAAACGTAGGTGGTGGCGACGGCGTCGACGTCGGGGATGAAGCCGCTCGAAGGCGAGAACGTTACCTTTCCGCTCTGCAGATTGAACGACCGATAGAAGCTCAACGAGCCGCCCGTCGAGCTGAACGTGCCGTCGAGCGAGGGAGCCGCGAGCGTCCCGTTGATCGCGAGGTCGCCGGTCGCGCCGATGTCGACGTTCTTGCTCTGCACGCGCACGTCGCTCCCGACGCTGACGCGCAGATTCGAAAACTCGACATCGGGCAGCGCGGGCTTGGAGTTGTCCCCACCCTTTGCGCTGAGGAAGGCGTCGATGGGGATGCGGGCCCTCGAGAGCGCGACATCGCCGCTGAGCTGCGGCGCGTCGGCAATCATGTGCGCGAGCGACACGCTGCCGTTGACGTTGCCGGTGAAATAGTTCGGCAGATCGAGGCGTGCGTTATCGGCGCGTGCCTGCAGATTGAAGGCGGCTGCGGCCGGGTTGCGTAGATTGGCGACCGACGCGGTTCCTTGCGCCGTAATCGCACCGCCGCCGACGGTAGCATGCGACTCGAGCGTTGCGTGGGTCCCAGCGAAGGAAAGCTGCCCCGCGAGGCCAGTCACCGGTGATTTCTCCATCGGTCCGCTAAACGCGCCGTCGCGCAGCGCGAGCGAGCCCTGGAGCTGCGGCGCGTCGATCGAACCGCTCGCGACGACGTTGCCGTCGATCCGGCCGGCAAGCTGCGTATCCTTCGGCAATAGCTGGGCGAAGTTCGAGAGTTCGATGTCGTCGGCCGTCAGCGTTGCGGAGATGCCCCCGGCGCCGACCGCAATACCGCTGCGCCGCAAGAGAATCGGCGCTTCGGCGGCGAGGAACGCGCGGCCGCGAGCGAGATCGACCTCGCCGTTGCGCAGCGCAACCGAGCGGCGGTCGGCGTCGATGACGCCGTAAACGCGTGGAATCGTAAGATTGCCGCGCTGCAGCGACTGCAGCTCGAGCTCGTCGCGAACGTGCGGCTGCGCGCGCGTTCCTTCGACGTGGAGCGTCGACGCAAGCGTTCCGGTTAGGCCGGAGGCTTTGCCGCTCGCCGCATCGAGGAACGCGCCGACGTTGGGGCTCGTAATGTTGGCGACGAGCGCGAGCCGATCGCTCTCGCGTAGGCCGAAC
>DATAQH010000392.1:0-2567 GCA_036264815.1 Candidatus Cybelea sp. | reverse complement strand
GCCGCGGCGTCTCCGCCGGGAAGCGCCGCTTCGCGCAGCCAGATTGCGCGCTCGAATCCGTCGCGAATGCTTCCGGTAAAGATTTCGCCTCCCCAAATCGTTCCATCATCGCCGTATCCCGTACCGTCGAACGCGATCCCGGTTACCGTGGCGTCGAAAGCCTCTCGCTCGGTAAGAACGCTCGCCACGTGAGCCCGATGATGCTGCACGGCGCGATGCTCCCCTTCGAGGGTGTGCGCGAACTGCGTCGATGCGTACTGCGGGTGAGCATCGTGCACGACGAGCAGGTCGCTCGCGCGAACCTCATACATCGCGCACAAATCCGCGACGGTCTCCCTAAAGGCCGTAAACGCTGCGTAGTGCTCGAGATCCCCAATATGCTGGCTCGCAAATGCCTGGCCGTCCACGACGAGCGTGATGGCATTTTTGAGATCGGCGCCGAGGCAGAGCATAGGGCGCTGCGCCGGCACGCGGGCAATCGCCTGGGGCGCACAGCCGCGCGCGTGGCGCATCACCGTGGGGCCATAGGCCCCAATACCGGTCACCGAATCGTCTACGCGACGTGCGATCTCGCGCTCTCCGATCAAGAAGGCGTCGGCGATACCGGCAAGGCGCTCGAGCGCCTCGGCGTCGGCGTAGGCGATCGGCTCGCTCGAGCGGTTCGCGCTGGTCATTACCAGCGCTTTGGGCGCGCCGGCGGCAAAGAGAAGATGCTGCAGCGGCGTGTACGCAAGCATAATGCCGAGCTCGCGGTTCTGCGGAGCGACGCCCTCGAGCTGCATCCTTGCCGGCGCCAAAACGATCGGCCTCGTCACCGAGCACAGCAGCTCCTCGTGCTGCGGCGTTAGCTCCGCCAGTTCCCGCGCAACCTCGAGGTCCCTAACCATCAAGGCGAAGGGACGCTCCTTGCGATACTTCCGTTCGCGCAGGTTACGAATTGCATCGGGCCGTCGTGCGTCGCACGAAAGGTGATAGCCGCCCAAGCCTTTGATCGCAACGATAGCACCACCGTTGAGAAGCTCGGCCGCCCGAGAGATTGCAACGCTGCCCGAAACTCTCCGGCCTTGGCTTTGCAAAATGTAGGCGGGACCGCACTGCGGACATGCAACCGGCTGGGCGTGGAAGCGGCGATTCCCCGGATCGTGATATTCACCAGCGCAAAAATCACACATCGGCCAGTCTCGCATCGTCGTCTGCGGGCGATCGTAAGGCAGCGCAAGTACGATGCTGTAGCGCGGGCCGCAGTTCGTGCAGTTGATATAGGGATAGGCAAAGCGCCGATCGCGCGGATCGGCCAGCTCTCGAAGGCAATCGGAGCAGACCGGTAAGTCCGGCGAGACGCGAACCGTCGGCCGTTTCCCTTTACTGCTCTCCCGAATAACGAAGCCGGCGAATCCCGCGACCGCCGCAGATTCTTCTTCGATCGCCGCGATGCGGGCCGCCTCGGGTGCCTGGGCGCCGATTGCCGCAACGAAACGCGCGAGTGTCTCGGCCGGCCCTTCGACGTGCACTTCAACGCCGCGCTCCCCGTTGAGTACCCAGCCGTGCAGCGCGTGGGCATGGGCGAGCCGGTAGACGAAGGGCCGGAAACCGACGCCCTGAACGATTCCGGAAATGTGCAGGCGGCGCGCTTCTTCCGCTCTCGGCGGCGATACTTTCACGAGCGTTGAACGGTTACGTAGCAGCCCTGGCCTTTCCAGCCGACCTGCACGATCCGTCCTTCATCGACGAGTACCGGAACGCTGACGGCGCCCTCGACCAGTGAGAACAGCCGCCCGCGCGCCTCGGCATCCGCTTCAACGTCGTACTCGACGAATGGTCTGCCTTCCCACTCGAGATCGGATCGCATCTCGGCCGTATACGGGCACGCGCGCGTGCCGTACAGCTCAAGCGGCATCTCGCTCCAACAGATCCAAGGCCTCGCGGATAACGTGATAGATAGTTCCCTGCACTTCCTGAATGCGCGGAATATAATCTGAGTGCACGACGATCGGAATTTCGGCGAGGCCTCGGCGAACGACTTCGCCGCCGTCGTATCCGAGCAAGGCGATCGTCAGCATGCCGCGTTTGCGCGCTTCCTCTAAAGCGGCCACGATGTTTTTCGAGCCGCCGCTCGTAGAGAGCGCCACGGCCACGTCGTGAGGACGCGCCTGAGCCACGAGCTGACGCAGAAACACGACCTCGACGCCCACGTCGTTGGCAACCGCGGTCAGAATCGCCGGTTCGAGCGAGAGCGAGACCGCCGCAATCGGCACGGAATCGCCCTCCGGCATCACGCAGTCGAGTGCCCAGTCCGTCGCGTCGGTGGCGGAGCCGCCGTTGCCGAAGAGGATCAGCTTGCCGCCGGCCCGCAGCTCGCCGGCGATGGCCGTCGTTGCCTCAGCGATCGCACCCGCCTGCGTCGCCAGCACCGCTTCGCGCAGGCTTCGCGCATCGCGTGCCTTCATCAAAATCGAGCCGGCTACTTCGCCGACGAGCGCGTCTCTCGAACCCGAAGACTCGCCTAAGAACGGATAGAGAAATCCCGACGCGCCGACGTCGTGGCCCATTTCATTGTGCTCGAAGAA
>DATAQH010000349.1:0-11682 GCA_036264815.1 Candidatus Cybelea sp. | reverse complement strand
GCCGCGGCTTCCGGGGCGGCCAGAGACCGATTGACGGGAACCGCCGGGGCCCCGCCGCTGCAGGCAGACAGGATGCCGAGCAACGCCATCGCTACAGGAGCCAACGTGCGCCATGCGCTCATGCCCCCAAGTATCTCACAGAATTGGCGGTTTACGCGTCAACACTCGGGCTACGTCGTAAGAAAATCCGATCGCGCGTTCACGGTTGGAGTTCCTGCGCGCGCGGATAGCGCAGCAGCAGATAGGTCACAAAGAGCGCGATCATCGGCAGCATGAAATAACTGGCTTCGGTTCCGAGTGAACCGCCATTCACCCACGGCGCCCCGGGAAAGGCGACGTCGAGAAGATGGCCCACCGGCTCGGCACCGCCGTTGCGCGTACCGATGACGAAAAACTGCATGAAGTCGAAACTGAAGTGGAAACCGACGGCCAGCCAAAGCGAGCCGGTGCGCTGCAAAGAGAGACAGAGCGTCAGTCCGAGCAGAATGATGTTCGTGATGTCGATCGCGTTTTCGCCGGGTTTGGTGATATGCGCCGCTCCGAACAGGAGCGAGAGCACGATCGCCGCGGGCCAGAAACCCAGGCCGCGACTCAGCGCCTGCAACGGATAGCCGCGAAACATATACTCCTCGTTGACGCCGACGAGCACCATGCCGATCAGCCAGAGCAACGCGGTGAGCAGGAGCAGGCCGCCGTGCAGAGCGAGGCCGTGCACGACCATGCCGCCGGCGGCAATCATTGCCAGCGCGACGGCGCCCGCACCGACGACGCCGATCGCGGCGCCTTCCCAGAAGAGCCGGCCGAACGCAAGGCGGACCGGCAGCCCGTAGGCGTCGATCCGGCGGCGTTCGCAGAGCGCAAGAATGCCGGTGGCGATAAAAACGCAGATGCCTTCGGCGATCTCTTCGTAGATCAGGCTCGCAGCCGTAAGGCCCGGCTCGTTGTAGTGAATTGCGGCGAGCACGCGCGGCAAGAGCAGAAACTCGATGCCGATCACGAGACCGACGAGCAGCAGCACGTACGCGAGGAATCGCCATCCCGCGCGTACGCCGTACGGACCGATGAAGATGCTCTTTACCAACTCGTCACAAAGGCCGGATCGATCGCTCCCTGCACGATTTTGCTAAACGTCGAAAACGGACAGCTGTAGCCGGGGCATCCCGGCACGTAGACCGGAACGCGGATCGGCTTCTCGCCGCGACCGCTGCGCATCGCGTCGAGAGACTGCGCGGAGAAGTAGGTTCGCACGTAAGGCGCGGCTCCCCCGCGCGGCGCGTAGAGCTCGAAGATCAGCGCGCTGCCCGGCGGCGTGTCGTTGACCTGGTCGCCTTCGACCAGCCACGAGAGGCCGAGTAAGCCGGAGAACTCGGCGAGCTGCGTGTCGTGCCCCGAAAGGAAGACGAAGCGCGCCTGCGGCGGGACGCGCGTTCCGCTCGCGGGCTGCCCGGTCGCGCCTTCTTGGAGTGTCTGCAGGATATGCGACATGATATTCGACGAGTGCGCGCGCGCCGTGTAACGATTGCCGTGCTCGAGCTCTTTGCCGAGTACGTGCAGCGTCAGCAGCTGTAGGAGCTTGACGCGATCGACACTTCCCCAGCCTACGGCCGCGTTGCCGTTGGTGTATTCGAGGAGCAGGTTTTCGGCGACGTCGCCGGCCATGTCGAGGCCGCCATTGAGGCTAGCCAGACCGCCGTCTCCATCGTTGGAGAGCGTCGTCGGAATGCGCGAGATCTGCTTGCACGACGAAGGCGCCGCGCAGCCAAGGACCTGTTCCATCGTCGAGAACGCGGCACCGTATGCGGCCGGGATGCCGGCGAAGCCGCCGCCGATCGCGCCGAGCACCGAGGCCGTCGATTCGGCTTTGTCGACGGTGCCCGTCCCGGGAAGCGGATCGAAGAGCGAGTCGTTGTCGCCCGCGGCGTGCCGCACCGCGATGCCGCAGCCGGGCGCAAAGCCTTGCAGCAGAGCATCACCGGAGGCGACGGTGCGTTCGTCGACGTCGGCCCAGACGAAGACGGAGCCCGCGGCCGGGCAGCGGCGTCCCGTGCCGTCGAGCAGCCCGTCGTACTCGTGGCGATAGTATGTGCCGAGCTGCTTCATCAGCGCGGCGCCGTGCGGCGTCAGATTTCCGGGTTTTCCGCTCCACGCGGGCCAGGGCCGGCGCGCGTAGGCGTTGAGCTCGGAGGGATGCGACGGCGAGCGAACGCCGTGCCGGCTCATCACGACCACCATGCGCAGATCGGATGCGCTTTGCGCCGACGCAACCGTGCCGAGCGAAAGGCTTAAGGTAAAGATAACAATTACGATTCGGCTTGAATTCAATGGAGACCTCAGTTCTAGGCAGAGAAGCTCCCGACGATTATAGTGGGCGTGAATGAATCGAGAATGAAAGGTTCGGATCGGCGGTCAGCGCCAGCGGATCGACGCGCGTGCAGTCTTGCTGATAAAACGCGGCTGCGGCGATCATCGCGGCGTTGTCGGTGCAGTATTTCGGCGGCGGAATAAACGCCGGGACGCCATTGCGCGCGCTCCAGGCGTGCACCGCCGCTTGCAGCGCCGAGTTGGCGGCGACGCCGCCGGAGACGGCTACGGCGCGATAACGCTCGCGTTCGAACGCGGACTGCAGGCGCGTCATCAGCTGATCGATCACGGCGGCTTGAAACGAGGCGGCAACGCCGGCGCGATCGGCGTCGCGCCCGGCCGGCGATTCGAGATAGTAGCGGACCGACGTCTTCAAGCCGGAGAAGGAGAGATCGAGCGAACCGTCCGTGGGACGATGACGTGGAAACGCGTGCGCCTTCGGATTACCGGTCTGCGCCAGCCGATCGAGTTGCGGGCCTCCCGGATAGGGCAGGCCAAGAAGGCGTGCGGTCTTGTCGTACGCTTCGCCGGCGGCGTCGTCGTGCGTCCGGCCGAGGATGCGGAGCCGCGTCGGCGAGTCTACGGCGACCAGCTGCGAGTGTCCGCCGGATACGAGCAACGCGAGAAAAGGATATGGCGGCGCTTCTGCGCGGTCGAGAAACGGCGCGAACAGGTGTCCGTGCAGGTGGTTGACCGCATAGAGCGGTTTGTCGAGCGCGAACGCGAGCGCCTTGGCCGAGGCGACTCCGACCACGAGGCTGCCGATCAACCCCGGCCCCGCGGTCACCGCGATCCCATCGATCGTTTCGAACGCGGCGCCGGCGCGGTCGAGCGAATCTTCTACTGCCGCCGAGAGCAGCGCGACGTGTCGCCGGCTCGCGATCTCCGGCACGATTCCGCCGTACTTGCGATGGAACTCGTCCTGATTCGTCGACACGCTCGACAAAACGTCGCGCCCGTCGCGCACGACGGCCGTCGCGGTATCGTCGCAGGACGTTTCGATGCCGAGGAGCAGCACTACGACCGCAAAATTTCGGCGGCCTCCGCTAGGCGGCCTCGCGCTTGGCCCAGGTTCCCAGCGTCGTCAGCAATGCGATCAAGATCGCAAGCCCTCCGGCGATCCACATTACGGCTGCGGCTGCGGCCTGATCGGAGAGCGCGCTCTGCCGGCCCGCGAGCATCGCGTAGTGCGGATAGAGCGGCGCGCGAGCACTGCCGATCGCCATGGCGACGAGCGCGCCTTGCGGCAGCGCAACCGCGAGGTAGAGCAGCCGCGCGGGGTACCCGAGCGGACGCAGCGGCGGCGGCGCGAGGACCGGCAGCCAAAAGAGCGTTCCTGCGGCGAGATAGAGCAGATGCTCGCCCGCGTGAACGAACGGATTCGCGAGCGAGAGTTCGTAGAGCCCTGTGAAGTGCGTCAGCCAAAGTGTGCCGATGAAGGCCGCGAGCGCCACCGGCGGCTGGGCGATGACGTGCAGCGCGCGGGTCGCGCGCACGAAAGCGGCGGTCGTCCGCTTGTCGGCGAGGGCGACGACGAGTTCGAAGGGGCGCGCGCACAAGAAGAGCAGCGGCACCACAAAGAGCAGCAGCAGATGCTGCACCATATGCCAGGCAAACGAATCGTCCGCGAGGCGCTCGAGCGGCGGCGCGACCGCGGCAACGGCGGCGAGCGAGGCGGCGAGCAGATAGGCGCGCGCGTTCACGGCAGCGGTTCCTCGTCGAATCCGCCGCGCGCGTTACGGCGCAGACGAATTCGCGGTGCCTGCTGCACGCCGCCCTTGGCGCGCAGTTCGTTGGCGAGCGCGTAGGCGATCGCGAAGCCGACGACCGGCGCGACGATGCAAAAGACGCGATAGAAGAGCGTGATCGAGGTAACGGGTACGTGCACGTAGCGGGCTTGCACGTCGTCGCTGCCGGCGAGCGTCAGGCCGAGCGCAAAAAGAAAAACCGCGACACCGAGCCCGGTGCGCCAGGGCACCTCGCGCGGATTATCGAGCAGCTGATGCGCGTCCCGGTCGCGGCGCAGCGCGGCGTCGATCCACGGCCAGACGAGCAGCAGGATGAAGAGCAGTGACGGGAGCGCGACCGCCGGCCAGAACGGCGAGGGAATCGTGTGGCCGAAGGGGTGGATCGCAAGAGCCGGCCCCATGCGCAGCGCGCCTTCGAGCCAGCCGACGTACCAATCTGGTTGCGCGGGACTGACGACGTTCCAGGCTTGGTACGGACCGTAGAGCCAGATCGGATTGATCTGCACGAGCGCGCCGAGCGCGAAGACGACCGCGGTAACCGCGAGCATCAGGGCGAGCGACTTCGCCGCGTAGTTCGGAAAGAGCGGCGAGCCGACGACGTTGCGTTCCGTCCTGGCCGGGCCGGGGAACTGCGCGTGCTTCTGGCGCCAAACGATCGCGAGGTGGAGGCCGATCAACGCGGCGATCAAGGCCGGCAGCAGATAGACGTGCGCGACGAATAGGCGCGGAAGGAGCTGCGCCGACGGATAGTTTCCTCCGAGCAAAAAGAATGTAAGCCACGTGCCGATCACCGGGATCGCGAGCGCGACCGAGACGAAGATGCGCATGCCGGTGCCGCTCAAGAGATCGTCGGGCAGCGAATAGCCCGTGAAACCTGCGAGCATCGCGATCCAAAAGAGCAGCACGCCCAGCACCCAGTTGATCTCGCGCGGTTTGCGAAAGGCGCCCGTGAAGAAGACGCGGCCCATGTGCGCGGCGATACCTGCGATGAAGATCAGCGCCGTCCAGTGGTGCACCTGGCGGAGCAAGAGGCCGCCGTTGACCTTGAAACTGAGCGCGATCGTCGACTGATACGCGCGATCGGGCTGGAAGAAGAGCGCGAGAAAGGTGCCGGTCCCAACCAGTACGACGAAAGCGTAGAGATTGATCTCGCCGAGCATGAACGACCAGTGATCGGGAAAGGCCTTGCGCAGCGCGTGACGCACGAAGTGCGCCGTGCCGAGACGATCGTCGACCCACAGCAGGAGGCGCTCGACCAGCGTCATCTCGTTGCGCCGCGCTCCCAGAAGCCGGGCCCGACCGGCTCGGGAAAGTCGCCGGTCGCCTGCAGGATGCCGCCGGGAGCGATTTCGATCGGCAGACGCGGCAGCGCATGATCGGCGGGTCCGGAGACGACCGCGCCGTCCGCGACGACGTTGAAGACCGATTGATGGCAGGGGCATAAAAGCTGCTTTGCTTGCGCGCGATAGAGCGCAACCGGACAGCCGGCGTGCGTGCAGACCTTCGAATAGGCGATGTAACCCTGCACGCTGCCGGCGAGCGCGTCCGGGAGACGAATCAGCATCGCTTGCGACTGCGCGTCGTCGAGGGCGCCTTCAGGGAAGATCGTCACCGCGGAATCCACATTGAGATCGTCGACGTGCACCGGACTGCCGTCTTCGCGCACGACGCGCGAGCCGCGGCGCCAGCGCGTTTTAAAAAGCGCGTCGCCGGGCGCAGGACCCAGCGATCGAATCGGGACGACGAGCGCGACGGCGAAGGCGCCGATTGCGGCACACAGAAGCGCGAGCAGCGCGTGCGGCCGCGCGATCGCGCGCGTACCGGCAGCAGCGGCGCTCCCTTCGGCCCGGCGATCGGCGGCGTCCGAGGGATAGGTCTCAATTTCGTCGATCACTTGCTGCGCGGGGAGGATCCAAAACGCCCAGCCGACGCCGGCCGCGCAGAGGCCCGCAGCGGCCACCGCCAGCGAGATACCCTCCGCAAGGCGATCCCCGCCGGTCGCGTAGGCGGCGATGAAGCCGCCGCTGCCGGCGATTGCGGCGAGGAGCGCGGCGGCGATCGCAAGCTCGCGCTTCACCGCACGAAATAGATCGTCACGAAGATGCCGACCCACACGATGAAGACGAAGTGCCAGTAGTAGGTCATCGCCTCGGCGCCGGCGCGGCGGTCGGCGAGCAGCGCGCGGCTGCGCATCCCGACGAGCAGCGCGGTGAGGATGCCGGCGCCGGCGAGGACGTGCAGCAGATGAAAGCCGGTCATCGCGTAGTAGATCGAGCCGTACGCGCTCGTGCCGACCGTAAAGCCGTTGCCGGCGTAGCCGTGCAGCGACAGCGCGATGAAGCCGAGCGCGGCGACGATCGCGGCTCCCGTCCACCAACGCGCGGCGCGCAGCCTGCCGCGATCCATCGCGCGCGTAGCGAAGAGCATCACGACCGAGGCCGCTAAGAGCAAAAAGGTACCAAAGCCGCCCTCATAGACGTTGAGGTGCACGTAGGCCGGCGGCCACTGCGCGCGGTTTGCGCGCAGGTCGTAATACGAGGCAAAGAGCGCGGCGAAGAACATCAGCTCCGACGAGAGAAAGAGGACAACGCCGAAGACGAGCGGATGGGCGCGAATCGGCAATGGCGCAAGCTGGCGCGCGCTGCCGTTCGCCGAAGTGGCCATGCCTCGTCCTACCCGCCGTGCATGCCTTCTACACAACGCGTATTTGGGTACACAGCGATGTGTGGAATGGCTGGCGAATCCGGCCTCGTCCGGCGGCCTTGCGATGCGGGCGGATTGGTATATCTTCATCGGTGCGGGCATCGCCGTCGGGATCTTCGTCTACGCCTGTATCGTCTGGTGCTTGATCGCGTACCGGCGGCGCGGGGCCCGAGCCCCCGCGCAGTTCGAGGAGAACCGGCCGCTCGAGCTGTTCTACGTCATCGTGCCGCTGCTGCTCGTCTTCGCGCTCTTCGGGGTCACGCTCGCCTACGAGCTCCCGGTCGACCGGGTAGGCGATCCCCCCAACCGGATCGCGGTCACGGCCTATCGCTGGTCGTGGCGCTTCGAGTACGGCAACGTCACAACGACGGGGACGCCCGCCGCGCCGCCGACGCTCTACCTTCCGGTCGACGAGACGACGGAGATCCAGCTGCGCTCCGATGACGTCACGCACTCGTTCTGGGTGCCGGCCTTTCTCTTCAAGCGCGACGCGATCCCGGGGATGGCGAACGAGTTCGATCTGACGCCGAACCGGCTGGGAACCTTTCCGGGCCGCTGCGCGCAGTTCTGCGGGCTTTCGCACGCACAGATGACCTTTATCGTGCGGGTCGTACCGCGCACGGCGTACGTGCGCTACCTAGCGACGAGGGGAGCGGCGCTGCCGTGATCGGCTGGCTGACCACGACCGATCACAAGCGGATCGGCATCATGTACGTCGTCGCGACGATGAGCTTCTTCGTAGTCGCCGGCCTGCTGGCGCTCCTGATTCGCGCGCAGCTCGCGGTGCCGGAGAACACGCTGCTCGGCGCCCACGCCTACAACCAAATCTTCACGCTGCACGGAACCGCGATGATCTTTTTCGTGATCGCGCCCTTTGGGATTGGACTGGCGAACTATCTCGTGCCGCTGCAGATCGGCGCGCCGGACGTCGCCTTTCCGCGGCTCAACGCCGTTGGGCTCTGGCTGTTCGTGCTGGCCGGCATCACGGTGTTCTGCGGCCTCGCGACCTACGGCGGCGCGGCGGCGACGGGCTGGACGGCCTACGAGCCGCTCAGCGATATCGTCGTCGGGACGGGCGCCGGGCAAGATTTGTGGTTCGTCGGCTTGCTGATGGCGAGCATCTCGACGATTCTCACGGCGATCAATTTGCTCGCGACGATCTTCTTGCTGCGCGCGCCGGGGATGACGATGTGGCGGATTCCGATCTTCTCGTGGGAGATCGTCGCGACGGCGCTGCTGATTCTGATGGCGTTTCCTTCGCTGGCGGCGGTCTTCGCGATGGCGCTCATCGAACGACACCTGGGCGGCCACTTCTTCGATCCCGCGTACGGCGGGAATCCGGTGCTCTACCAGCACCTTTTCTGGTTCTTCGGACATCAGGAAGTCTACGTGATGATTCTGCCGTACTTCGGAATCGTCACCGAGATCATCGCGACCTTTTCGCGCAAGCCGGTCTTCGGGTACGTGGGGCTGGTCGTTGCGGCCTTTGCAATCGCGGGGCTGTCGCTCGGCGTGTGGGCACACCACATGTTCACCACCGGGGCGGTCAGCAATCCGTTCTTTTCGGCGGTATCGTTTCTTATCGCAGTGCCGACGGGGGTGAAGTTCGTCAACTGGATCGGGACGATGTGGAAGGGTTCGATCGAGCTGAGCGTGCCAATGCTTTTCGCAATCGGCTTCATGCTGAACTTTCTGATCGGTGGGATTACGGGAGTGATGATCGCGTCGCCCCCGATCGACTACGGCGCGCACGACAGCTACTTCATCGTTCAGCACTTCCACTACACCATCGGCGGCGGAAGCATGTTTGCGCTCTTCGGCGCGCTCTATTTTTGGTTTCCGAAAATGTTCGGCATCAAGCTGAGCGAGGGGTTTGGGCGCTGGGTCTTCGCGCTGCTCTTCGTGGGCTTCAACGCGACCTTCATCCCCATGGGCTTTATGGGCATGGAGGGAATGGCGCGGCGCGTCTACACGTATCCGGCCTTGGGGCATCTGGCGCTGCTCAACGCAGTCGCGACGGCGGGAGCGGCGCTGATGGCGGCGGGCGTCGTCGTCTTTGCGCTCGACGTCATCGTATCGGTGCGGCGGCGCGCGCCGGTGAGCGATAATCCCTGGGGCGGATACAGTCTCGAGTGGATGACCTCCTCGCCCCCGCCGGAGTTCAACTTCGAAGAGCTGCCGCCGATTCGCAATCGGCGGCCGGCGTGGCCCGCCGACGCAGCGCCGGGTGACAGCGCGTGAGGGCGTTCGTGGGGCTCTTCGCGATTGCCGCGGCGTTCGGGGCGGCGATCGCGGTGGCATACTGGTTCGTCGCCCACGAAGAGGCGACCGGAACGGCCTTGCTGGGGGTCATGGCGGCGGCGCTGGCCTTTGCGGCGGGTTACGCCGTCGTCGCCGAGCGCGACGCGGATCTCGAGGGCGACGATCCTAACGAAACTACCCTACGCGTCACCGGTGAGGAGCTTGGAATCTTCACGACCAACAGCCCCTGGCCGATCCTCATCGCGCTGTGCACGCTCGCGCTTCTGACGGGAGCACTGTGGTCGCCGCTGCTCGGGCTGGCGGGTTTGGTTGGGATGCTGCTCTGCTTTTGGAGGCTTGGCGCAGAGAGCGCGCGGAGCTAGTCCGTCGTCCCGATGCGGCGGATGAAGAGCAGGAGCGCGCCTAAACCAAAGAGCCACGCAACGAAACCCTCCGCTACCGGTCCGACGTGCGCGAGCGTGATTCCGCCGGCTGCCGGTCCGCGCGGCAGATTCGCATGCGCGTGCACGAAGCCGATGTAGCTTGCGATGTCGTCGATATCGTGGTCGGTAAGCACGTCCGCATCGAAGCGCGGCATGACGCCGGGGCCGGTGCGGATTGCTTCGGCGACCTGTAGCGGGCTCGCGCCGGCCAGCGGCGGCGCGACGTTGCCGTAGCCGACCGAGGCGCCACCGGCGGTTGCGCCATGACACGCCGCGCAGTTTTCGATGAAGAGCACGCGGCCGGCGACGGCGTTGCCGCGCCTGGGTATCGGGAGCGGCGAGGCGGAGCTTTGCGGAGTGAAGCTCCGCGCGTACTGCACGATCTGCGAAATCTGCGCCGGCGAGAAAGCGGGCGGCCGCGCGATTTCATTGACGCCGGGCACTGCGGCAGGCATGCGCCCGGTATCGAGCATCAGATGCACTTCGGCAGCAGGCGTACCGACCAGCGGCGGCGCGACTTCCGAGCCCTGTCCGCGGCTGCCGTGACAGGACGAGCAGTAGGTTGCATACAGCGCGGCCCCGGCCGCAACGGCCGCCAAGAGCATCGTGCCTGGTCTTTACCCTCACACCCGGCGGGTACACTTTTCTCCGAGAGCAGGACGAGATGCAAGGCAAAGCGACAATCGCCGGTCACCCGATCCACCCGATGCTCGTGACGTTTCCGATCGGCTGTTACGTTGCAGCCGTAGTCTGCGACATTATCTCGATCTGGGCCGGTCCGGAGTTTTGGTCGCCGATGGCGACCTGGCTGATCCTTTTCGGCGTACTGGGCTCGCTGCTTGCCGGCCTGTTCGGCTTTATCGATTACTTGAGCGCGCCGATGTCGGCTCAGGCAAAGAACACTGCGGCCTGGCACATGACGCTCAACATCGGCGTGATCTTTATCTTCGGCGTGGACTGTGCGGTGCGATTCATCGATCACAACTCGGTTGCCGGCCACGCCTTGACGGGGCTCGGCATTGTCTTGCTGGCGATTGCCGGCTTTTTGGGCGGCGACGTCGCGCATCGCCATCTCGTCGGTTCGTCTGAAGCGGACGTCACGGCGCTTCGTCGCGCGGAAGATCAAACCGGCCGCCGCTAGCGTTTTTTAGGTTCGCTGCGTCGAACAGGTAACCCGGGCCGGCAAGAGCAAAGACGCGGCGTGGTCCGCGGAGCACTTTGCAGCCTTGCTGCCTGCTGCATCATTCTTGTCGGCGGATGCTCGGCCGGCAGCGTCAGCGTGTCGAACGGCGGCACGTTTGCGGGCGGCAACGCGGCCCTGCCGGTGGTCCGGCCGCCGAGCGGATCCCCGAGCCAATACATTACGCACGTTGTCATCATCGTCCAAGAAAATCGCAGCTTCGAGAATTTTTTCGCCGGCTACCCAAACGCCAATGCGCCGATGACGGGCTGCGCGATCCCGACTGGAAGCCACGCAACGCGGCACGATGCGGCGCGCGCGCGCCCGAACACGAGATCGGGTCCCGGCTGTCCGCCCGGCGACGTCTCACTTCCCCTGCAGAAGATCACGTTTGACGGACCGGACCTCGCGCACAACTATCACGCCGCGAAGGTAGATTACAACAAGGGGAAGATGGACGGCTTCTCCAGGTACGGCAGCCGGGCGCCGTACGAAGCGTACTCGTACGTCGATCCGTCGCTGCTGGGGCCGTATTGGACGATGGCGCAGCAGTACGTGCTCGCCGACGCGATGTTTCCCACCGAGTTCGGCGGGAGCTTCACGGGCCATCTCACGCTCGTGGCTGGCAACGACGCGATCAAACAGTCGCCGAGCCGCTCAGAAGTGGATTTCCCCAACGGCATTTACGACGACTGCGATTCTCCGCCCGGGACCCGGAGCTCGTATCTGACGGCCCGCGGCAACGAATACCATTACACTGGCCCGTATCCGTGCTTCGATCAGTTCAATACGATCGCGAACTCACTCGATCGCGGCGGTGTGTCGTGGAAGTACTACGCGACCAAACAGCTCGACGACGGAATGTGGGAGCCCTTCGAAGCGATCAAGTACACGCGGTACGGGCGCGATTGGAGCAATATTATCGCGCCGCAGTCGAGAGTTTTGAGCGATCCCGGAAGCGGCGCGCTGGCCTCGGTCGACTGGGTGACGCCGAGTAAGGACGACT
>DATAQH010000249.1:0-16386 GCA_036264815.1 Candidatus Cybelea sp. | reverse complement strand
CAATGTAGTCGTCCTCCTCAGCGCGGCCGAAGTAGGAGCGCGCCACGTCGGTGTGCGCGGCGCTCGGGTCGATGGTCCAGATCTTCCCCATGCGCGGCTGCGCCAGCGCCATCCAGAGCGTCGCGTATCCGTAGCCAGTCCCGATTTCGAGAATACGGCTCGCCTGCATCGCGGTGACGAGCAGCGAGAGCAGACGCCCCGTCTGTCGCGACACGACCGGTACGCCGTTTTTGCGCGCGTGCCGCTCGAGCTCGAGCAGCAGCGGATGCGGCTGAGCTTGCATCGCATCGAGTTCGTGCGGCGTCGGCTTCACCCAGGCCGCTTTGGCGCTCCGGAACTAGCGACCTGCAGCCGCATATTCGGCTGCCTTCACCACGTTGCGAAGCAGCGCAACGTTCGTTACGGGGCCGACTCCGCCGGGCACCGGCGTGATCGCGCCGGCAACCTCGACCGCGCTCTCGAAGTCGACGTCGCCTCGAAGGAGACCGTCGACGAGCGTGGTGCCGACGTCGATGACGGTCGCCCCCGGCATGAGATCTTCTCCGCGGATCAATCCCGGCACGCCGGCTGCGACCACGACGATTTCGGCAAGGCTGACGTACGGCTGCAGCGACGCCGAATCTTTGTGCAAAACCGTTACGGTTGCGTCCTGCGCGAGCATCAGCATCGCGACCGGAGCACCGACGACGATCGAGCGGCCGATCATCGCCGCGCGCCGCCCGCGCAGGGGCCAGTGCGGGCTTCGTTCGAGCAACAGCATTACCGCGGCCGGGGTCGCGGGAACGTATTCCGTTCCGCTGCCGAATGCCAGGTGGCCTTGATTCGTCGGATGCGTTCCGTCGACGTCTTTATGCGCCGGAATAGCATCGGCGATCTCGCGGATTGCGAGGTGCGCCGGGAGCGGCTGCTGCAGCATTACCCCGTGCGTGGCCGGGTCGTCGCGAAGCTCTTCGAGCGTGTCGCGCACGTCGCGGGTCGACGCCATCTCGGGGAGACGACGCACTTCGACACCGATTCCGGCGCGCTCGCCGGTCCGCGCGAGGTTACGCACGTACGCGAGGCTCGATTCGTTCTCCCCGACGAAGACGATCGCGAGCCTCGGTGAAATCCCGCGCTCGAGCAGCGCGCCGGTGCGCTCGACGAGCTCCGTCCGAAGCTCGGCAGCCAGTGCGCGTCCGTCGAGAATTGTAGCAGGCACGCCGTCGCCGTTTCGTGCGTCAAAGCAGGGCTCCTCGCTTAACAATCCGGAAGGGGCCGGTGCAGTGCAGCGTTATCTTCCGTGGGCCGGCGTTTTCGTGGTGCTGGCCGTGGCGGCCGCGGTCGCCGCGCCGTACTTTTTTTCGCAGCCGGCAAACGTGAACGGGCCGAGCAGCGCCGCCGGGCGTCCCGCGCCGGTCTTCACGCTGCGCGACGACCTCGGACGGCGCGTTTCACTCACGCAGTATCGCGGCTCGATCGTCGTCATGAATCTCTGGGCGTCGTGGTGTCCGCCGTGCCGCGCGGAGATGCCGGATCTGCAAAAGCTCGCCGATTCGTACGGGCCGCGCGGTGTCGAAGTCGTCGGGATCAACGAAGGGGAGTCGCCCCAGAGAGCGCGCGCCTTTGCTGGTTCGTTGGGAATTCGCTTTCCGATCTGGATCGACTCGGCCGAGCAATACGGCCGAACCTATACCGCGCTGGGTCTGCCGACGACCGTGATCGTCGACCGCCGAGGGGTCGTCGTGCGAGGGTTTGATGGCGCGCTGACGCTCGATCAGATGCGCGCCGCCGTCGCCGCGGCAACGCACTCGACTTGACGCGTTTCATTTCCGCCTCGCTCATCGCCGCCGCGGCGGTCTGCCTCGAACTGCTGCTCCCGGGCGAAGCCGTTTACCATAGCGGCTGGTACAACGTCGCGCTCGCCGCGCTACTCATCGTCGCAGCGGTCTCGGCGCGAGGCGTCTTCACTCGTACGGCGAGGGTGCGCTCGCGCTTGGGGACGGTTGCCGTCGCGGCCGGCGCGATCGTGGTCGGAACGGCGGGCGTGGCCAACGGCCTCTTCGCACCGGATAATCGAAACATTATCGGCGCCCCGGGTCAGCGCGTCCGCGTCGAGTCGCTCGGAACGCTCTCGTTTCCCCTCGTCGACGCCGATGCGACAACGGTGACGTTGGAACGGCCGCTTCACGCGCCGCTGCAGATCGGGCCTCGGCGCCGCAGCGCCGGCAGCTTCATGCTCCGCACGCTGCCGCGCAGCGTCGTCTATGTCGAAGCGCGCGATCTGCGCGGCTACCGGCTAACCGTGACGCAGCCGCAGGGCGCGGTCTTTCTCTCCCCAGTGCTGCTGATGCAACAGCATCAGACGATCGTGGGGATGGACGTGCCGTTCGATTCGTTCAACGTCCCTTCGGCAGCCCGCGTGATCAAAGCAATCCTGTTTGACCCACAGCAGGCCGCAGCGTTCCTCCACGATCCAAACGTCGGCGGCGGCGCGGTACTCTTTGCGGTCGACGACGAGAACGACCGCCCGCTCGCGCACGGGATCGCGCTGAGCGCCGGCGGCCGCGAAGTGCGTGCCGCAAACCTGCGCCTGGGCGGCGAGATCGTGAGCTATCCGCAAGTCGAAGTCGTGCCGGTGCCCAATCTCGCCGCGGTCTTGATCGGCTTGCTGCTGCTCGCCGGCGGGATCATCGCGCGAATTTAAGCTCCTAGTGTCCCGCGACGATCGCGCGGACGTTGCGCAGGACGATGCTTCCATCGGAGAGCTGCACTCCTTTCGAGGGCAGCACGTAGATCGAGACGAGGCGCATCGCTTGCGCATCGGCTGGAAATCGCACGACGACGTGGCGCCATCCGGGGTTCCCTAAGCGCGTCGCGTCGAGCAGGACGTCCTCATTGATCTCGTTGCGAATCGCTACGCGCACGCGCGCGGCGCTCCCGTCGTCGGAGAGATCGAACTCCATGCCGATCGTATCGTCGGGCAGCGGGATGTCGGCCTTGGCATAGGCGGCGCGCTCGCCGTTCGAAAACGAGAAGCGCAGCTGGACGCAGCTGCCGCATCCAGCGTTCCTCGTGAGGTCGCCGCCCCCACCGCGCGGGGCGGTGACGAAGCGTGCGCTTTGCGCGAAGGGAAGCGCGACCCCGTGCGAGCCGACGGTTACGCGCGTCGTCGCGAGCGTATCGCCGATGCGGACGCTGATCTTGGCGTCGTTCGATCCCGCGCGATAGCTGCCTCGGCCGTCGATCGAACCGCTGCTCGCGCTCCAAGAGAGAAACGACGGCAGCTGCAGCGGGTAGCCGCGCGCATCGAACGCCTGCGCGGCGAGGAGAACCTGTCCATTTTGGTCGACGTTCGGCCGCGGCGGCTCGATGCGCGAGCGCGCGGGCCGCGCCTCGACCTCTACCGGCACTTCACCCCTGAGGTTCGCGCTGCGCAGCGCGAGCCGTCCGATCCCCTGATGCGCCGCGAAGAACGTGCCGTCGCGATACGAGCCGAGCGAGGCAGGGGCGACGCTAACCTGCACGGCCGCGCCATTGCCGGCGACGTTATTGGCGGAATCAACGGCGGCGACGCGCAGCGGAACGCCGGCGCCGGGCACCGCCCGAACGACGCCGGGACGCGCGACCAGGCGCACCGCCGGCCCGGCCGGCGCGGTACTGTACACGAAGAGGCCATCGGCGACCGGACGTTCTTTGCCGTCAGACGGCGAGTTGACGACGCCCGCGCCCGGGTCGCCGAGGCGCCGGACGACCATCGTCGAGGAGCCGCCTCCGTCGAACAGCAGCCCTTCGGCGGCGCCGAGCGCACGCATCAAGGCCGAAAACTCCGGACGCTTGAGGCCGATGCTCAGTTCGGCTTGACGCCCGTCGACTTCGATGAGGAAAAGGCGCCCGTCGGGCGCAATTGCGGCGCCCGAGACCGGGACGCGACGTGCGTTCTCTTCGCGATACGGAGCGTCGGGATCGTCGTACCAAGCGCCGTCGTGCAGGATCATTGCACCGCCGCCGATCGCGGTAGCGATCGACGCCAACCCCAAGGGCGAGAGATCGCCGTCGACGCCGATCACCGAGCCGACGTCGGGTACCCCGACGGAGTTATAGTCGTTCAAGCCGATCGCAACGTAGTACCCCGGCGGTTGCGGGCTCAAATTGTCGGCGATGCCGGTGACGCGATAGCGCGTGAGCGGCGGCATGCCGCCCAGCGGCACGAGCGTGGCAAGCGTGACGTTATCGTGGGGGGCGACGCGGCCGTAGAACGGGGTGAGGAGCGAGAGCCCGGCACCGCCGAGCGGCATCTCGTCGATTCCGTCGAGCGGCATCGTGCGCTGCGCGATCTCCATTTGGCCCGAGAAGCTGAACTCCGAGATGTGCGGCGTCCCGTCTCGCGCGATCGCGAGCACGCAACGCTTGTACGGCAGCTGCAGCAGCGCGCCGCCGCGCACGACCATGTTCACCGGGCGGTTCGTGTTGCCGATATCGAAGAAGTCGCCGTTGATTCCGGCAATCGCACCCGTCCGCTTGGCCATCGAGCCGACCGTCTCACCGCGCGAGACGAGCTCGTCGCCCGACAACACGTTCTCCTCACGCACGTCGCTGCGATGCGGCGCGACCGCGATGACGTGAACCGAGAGCGGCCCGTCGGCGGTGAGCAGCTGATAGTCGCCGTAGTCGACTCCGGGGGCGACGCTTTCGATCGTCGGCGCCTGCGCCACGATACGCGGAAAAGGTGCCGTGGGCGTGAGAAGCGCGGGTAAAAGCGCGGCGATCAGCGCGACGAGGCTCACGGATGCCATACTGCGACGGCCAGAGGATAGCCGCCTGTGGCAAACGGAGCGTGCGCGATGCGGTGAAGGGTGCGCGTATCGAATACGTCGATCTCGTTGTCGCCCGCACAAGGAACGTAGAGTCGCCCGCTCGGCTCGTCGACGGTCAGTTTCCAGGGAATCGCACAGGTTTGCAGAGGTGCGTGTCTCGCGCGCAGCGTTTGCGCGTCGAGCACGTCGACCTCGCGGCGCTCTTCGTCGCTCACGAAGAGCGTACCGCTCGGCGCATCGAGCGCGACTCCCACCGGAAAGGCGAGATCGGCGCTGCGGGCGACGACGCGCGGCACGCCCCCGGTCAGCGAGATGGCGATCGCGGCGCCGGGCCTGGCGAAGGGGGAGTCGGCCGATTGATTCGAGATCGCGTAGAGCCGGTCGCCGCCGGGTGAAAGCGCGAGCGAGAAGACGCGCGGTACGGCCGGAAAACGCCGCAGGACGCGGAGCGTTTTCGCGTCGACGAAGGCGATCGTCCCGTCGTTGGCGTTAGCGACGTAGACGATTGCGCGCCGTTGGTCGATGGCGATGCCTTCCGCCGTCTCGCCCGTGACCACGCGCGTCACCTCGCCATCGGGCCCGACGCGCGTGAGCGCGCCGCTGCCGCGGTAGTCACGATCGGTGACGAAGACCGCACCCGTCGCCGGATCGAAGGCGACATCGTCGCCGGCTACGACTCCGTCGGCCTTTTCGACGTTCCAGGGGGCCAGGCTCAGCAGCGTCAGCTCCGATCCCTGGGTATCGGTCGCGGCGACGCGTCCGGAGCGCTCGACGGCAACGTCGCTGGGCACGCCGCCCGTTGCGAGTACGCCGCGGACCGCGAAGCTCGCGGGATCGTGCACGACGAGCCCGTCATCGTAAGAAGCGACGAAGAGCAACGAACGGTCGACGCGGGGCGCGGGCGCGATCTGGACCTTCGTTGCTCCGAGCGCGTGAGAGTTCCCGGCGATCAAAAGGGTCGACCCACCGGTGGCCGTCGACGGAATAGCGTAAGCGTTGGCATTTTGCACGAGCTGTCCGATGCCGAGGACTGCGATGTGATAGGGCACGGTGATCCCGTCGATGCGCAGCGGCAGAATGCTGCCCGGCAGATAGGGCCAGCGCGCCGTCGCGAACAGCGCAGCCGCCAGGCGCGCTTGCGGCTTTGCCGGCTTCGCGCCGGCGAGCATCAACGAGGCGAGGACGAGCACCGCGACCTTGCGCAGCGCCCGCGAAACCTGCACTGTGGCTAGCGGCCCTGCAGAAGACCGGTTGCGAAGAAGACCAGACCGATGCCGCTCAACACGACTCCCGCGGGCAGGAGATACTGTACTTCCGACAGCGTTGCGATCGAGACGAACACGATCGCGATCTCGAAGAAGGTCGTTGCGAGCTGCAGGGTCTCGTACGAGCGCATCAGCATCTCGCTGTGTGCCTCGGAATCCTTCGCTTGCTGATCGAGCGCTTCGCTCTCGGCGAGCATCGCCGGTGAGGAGCGGCGTTCGTCGGCGGCGACGCCCTTGACGCGCTGGAGTGCGCTGCCGTCGCGAACGACGCCCCCGGCGATCAGGGCCTGGTAGATCGTGTAGCGGATCTCTTTGGCCTCGTAGGCATTGTAGGAGTCGACGGCTCGCCCTTGGGCGATGATCGCGCGGTTCTCTTCCGAAAGTGCCGAGACGGAGCGATGGTGCGCGAAGAGCGTTCCCATCGCCGCGAGCACGGCGACGACCGCTGCGGCCAGCGAGTTGACGCGGCCCCAAATCAAGCGGCTTCTCCTGATCGCTTTCATGCGTGTGCTTCGGTGAGCGCGGCGATACGCTCCAGGCCTTCGGCGACGTCGGTGCCGGGCGCGACGATCGTTTCACGCGTCTTGCGTGGATCGCAGGTAAAGCTTGCGAGGCGAAAATCGTCGTACGTGCCGGCGACGATCGTGCCGTCGGGATCCACGGCGAACGCGCGCCCGCACGTACGATCGAAGACGACGAGGTAGACGCGCAGCTCGAGCGCGCGCGCCCGCGCGATACGCCCGAGCCACGGTTCGGGGAGATCGCTGCTCCAGACGACGAGCCCATAACCGGCGCGGCGATACGGAACCAGGCCGGCCGGATCGAGGACGCACTCGTCGCCTACTGCGGCGGCCGGCAGATCGCGATCGAGCATCTCTAGGCGCCGCAAGTCTCCGGGGGCGATCGCGTAGGCGTCGTCGAGCAGTTCGAGCCGGGCGTCGACGTCGGCCGGGAGCGGCTGGCAGGCGATCGCGATGCGAAGCGGCGTGCCGGCGTTCGAAGAGCGCGGCGCCGGCTGGGCCGGCTCTGCGCGCGCCGGCGGCTCCGATTCGAGGGTCAGCGACGCTCGCAGCGTTTCAGGCTCGCGTTCGCCGGCAATTGCGACGATCGCGCCGCCCGCGTCGACGATTTGGCTCTTGCCGCAGTAGGCAACCATGCCGAGCTCGCTGCCGCATTTGTTGGCGGCAACGAACGGGACTCGATTCTCATAGGCACGCACCCGTGCGAGCAGATCGGCCTGCACGTTCTCCAGAGCGCGTGGATCGCGCCCGCTCGTGACCCAGGCGGTCGGCATAACCAGGAGATCGGCGCCGTCGTCCACGAGCGCCCGCGAGATCGTCGGCAGCCGCCCGTCGGCGCAGACAAGCACGCCGAGCGAGCCGACGCTCGTGCGCACTGGAGCGAGGCGCTCTCCGCCGGCGAACCAGCGCCGGTCGAAGTGCCAGAGGAACAGCTTGTCTGCGCGGCCGGCAAGGGAACCGTCGGCATCAATGACGACCGCACCGTTCCGCTGCTTGTCGCGCTCCGCGATCGCTGCGCCCACGACGATCACCGTTTCGGTCGCACGCGCAATCTGCGCAAGCTCGGCGATTGCATCGTCGACCTGGCGCGTATCGAGCGGCTCGTCCCCGAGCACGTATCCTGGAATCGTGCCTTCGGGAAGCACGAGAAGATCCGCATCTCGCGACGCGCGGGCGACGGTATCGAGGATGCTGCCGAACGCGCTGGAAAAATCGCCGCGGTCGCGTGCTTGTAGCTGCGCAGCAGCGACGCTGATAGAGCGACTCATGCCGCGACGTTCGCGACGTCGTCGGAGTGCCCCTCATTTGCGTGCTCGGGGAGGCCGTAGGCCCGCGCGCGAGAAAAATCACAGCCGATGAGACTCAAGCTGTCAGCGTTGTCCGTTGCCGTTGCCGCCACCAGCTCGATTGCGTTGCTCACAACAGAAAGGCCGGCTCTAACCGCCGCCGCAAGCACGCCCTCGCCGAAACCCGCCGCGACCGCGGCGGCCGCGAAAAAGCCCGCGTCAAACGATACCTGTGGCGCAACGAAGAGTAAGTGGCAACATATCCAGTGCGAACAGTTCACCAGCTCGGCGCCCGGTGACGAATACTTCGGACGGATGAAGATGAGCTACCTCGGCATCGACAACACGTACAAAGACGGTTCGGTGAGCGCCGGAGACTACACGACCGATTCTCACCTGATCGCCAAACTGGATTTCGCGACCGAAGCGCTTCGCAAGTGGGCGGCCAAGTATCCCAACGACCCGCAGCTCGCGCGCTCGTACTTCCTCGCGATATTGGTCTTGCGCAAAGTTTACACGCAGCAGGAGCAAGAGCTGACGTGGCAGTTCATGCAGATGCTGGCTCAAAAGTATCCCAACACCTACTTCGGCAAGACGATGAAGGCGCAGATCGCCTCCGGCGCATTTACGGAGCACTGGTTCGCGCTCGCGCAGATCTGCCCGACGCCGCTCCCGAAGGGCGTCCATCCCGAAAACACGCCGGTCGCGACGGCGACTCCCTCTCCTGCGCCGGGCCACCCCGCGGTCGCGTTGATCGTGCCGCCATGCGTCCAGCCCTCGCCAGAGGCAAGCGAATATCCATCGATGTCGGCATTTCCCACGCCAACGCCCTCAAGATCACCGGAGCCTTTCGCGGATCACCGGCAATAACCGGCGCCTTTAACAGCGCGCTTCGTAATCGCGCCGTCAGTTCATGACCCGTTCGCAAAACCAAAGAACAACCGTAGATGGGAGCCTTGATTTAGTCCAAATCTAGGAGGCTGAGGGCGAAGTTTACTATGGTAATCGAGCCCTCAGCCGACAACGAGTTGGGCAAAATCATGGCTCCCCGGGATAACGAAGAGGGCCTCCGCCAAACGGTGGAGGCCCTCTTACGTTATCCGATCCGAAGAACTAGATTTTCAGACCGATGCCTGCATACGGCCCACTCTCCGAGAAGCCGATCGGCGCGGCATTGAGATTCCAGCCACGGTCGCCCAGGAAGCCCGCCTCTAGGAAGAGCGGGAAGCTGGGGAACGTGTAGGAGACTCCGATGTCGTACTTGAGGAGGTTGTATCCGACCTGGTACGTGCATCCAGGACCCGAGGGATTTCCGCAAGCCAACGGCGTGCTGCTGTAGTTACCGTTGACATTGAAGAAGTAGTACGCGCTACCGTAGAACGAGAATACGCGATCGAGATCGGGCAGTTTTTCGAGCCCGACGCCGAAGTTGGATTCGCGAGGATAGCCGTAGTTGTTCCCACGCCACAGGTACGCAGCGGCGAGGTAGATGCGCGGCTTGAGGATACGAACACCCAGACGCGTATCGAACGAGTAGTCTTGGCCGTGGAATGCCGGAACGGCCGACTGGCCGAGACCGCCGATCGTGGTAACGTAGCATTCCGGATCGCCGGAGCCACCGCACGGGTGCTGCCAGTTGTACTGGCGATAGTCAACCGCGACCATGAACGGGAGGTTCATAACCGGGATCTCGATGGCGCCGTGGAGGCGATACGAGAACCCGCCGTTGTTGTTGTCGCTATGCGAGCCGTTAACGAACTCGTTGTACACCGTCGGTGAGATGATGTAATCGCCCGCGACGTAGAAGTCGTAGTACGGACGAGGCGTAGGTGTCGGCGGCGGGGGCGGGGGCGGGGGCGGCGGCGGCGGTGCCGGTGACGGCGGCGGCGTCGCAGGAATGTACCGTACGACGACGAGCCGGCGATCCGGAACCCACAGCACGTATGCGCCCATACCTTCCGAAATTACCCGGACCGGTACGAGAACGGCGCCTTGATAGATCATCGGCGGAACGTCCAGCGGACGCGATTCGCCGTTGATGATGACTTCCGGCTTGCCGACGGTCACCTTGACCTCGGCGCCGGGTTTACTGACCGTCGCAGTCTTCGTGCCCGCGTCGTACGAAACGGTTGCGCCCATTTGCTCGAACATCGAGCGTAACGGGATCAAAAGCGTTCCGCCTCTCACCAGCGCCGCGAGAACGCGGCCCTGCTTGAGAACGTCGGGCTTGGTGTAGACGTGATGGTCATTGTAGAGAATCGGGTACTGACCCGACGGCGGCGAACCAAAATTCGCCGGCGGAGCAGGGTTCGCGCCCTGGTCTTGCGCGATCGCGTTGGTTCCAATGTTGCCATGCGATGCGCCAGGCTGGGCCGCGACCGCGTTGAGCCCTAGACCGGCTACCATAAGCGCGGCCAGGACCCCAGTGCTCAGTCGCTTCAATGTGTCCTCCTAGCTGTTGTGAGAACTAAGCCTTCGACCGCCCTGGGGGCGGCCTAAGGCACGTTCCGTTCAACTTCGGGGACTGCCGATTGCCTCCCCTGCAGTGGGAGGCCGATTACCTGCAGGTTTTCGCCTCTTCAGGCGAGCTTTTCACGCAGCTTTGCGAGGAACTTGGCCTTTTCGATGATGTACCGTTCGTGGCTTCCTTCCGCCACGGCTTCCTGCTCGTCGAAGACCTGGACGGCGAAGCTGACGCGCGGCCCGTCGAGCATCACGACCTCGACTTCGGTCCGGACGATGAACCCGACCGGGACCGGTTTTCGATGCTCGAGATCGATGTGCGTACCGAGGGTTATCTGCCCGGCAGTCAATATCGGCTCAATGCAGTGGATGGCCGCACTTTCGACCAGCTGGACGAGCATCGACGTGGAAAGTACGTCGACGCCCTTGTTACCGGCCTTCTCAGCCGTCATCCATTCCTCGACGCGGCTCTGTAGGCTATACGAGCGGCCGATGTCGAGTTTCGCGCTCATTGCCTGGGGGAGATACGCCTTGCAGCCTATTACCTCATGCCGAGGTTACACGATAGGTTACCTCGCCCGTTGAATCAAAAGCCACCGGGCGCCGTATATGAGACCATGAAGGACCGGATGAGGATACAGATGCTCAGAACGATGCTCGTCGCGCTGGCGGCGACGGTCGCGCTGTCGGGGTGCGGGAAGAAGCCCGCAATGGAGGCCCCACCGCTTTCGGTGGATGCGTCCCCGGCAACGCGCCAAAACATTGCCACCTACATAACGCTCGACGGACAGATCGCGCCGCTGAACCAGTCGACGCTTGCTTTCCAACAGAGCGGAACCATCACGAAGATCAACGTGAACATCGGCGACATGGTCCACAAGGGCCAGCTGCTGGCCACGATCGACCCCTCGACCTTACAGGCTCAGCTCTCGCAGGCCCAAGCTCAAGCGGCTCAGGCCGCGGCGTCCGCGCAGGGCGCAGTCGTCGGCTACCCCGTGCAGACCCAGACCAACTCCGCCGCCGTCCAAACCGCGAAGGCGTCCCTGCAGAACGCCCAGCTGGTGTACAATCAGAACAAGCAACTTTACAAGCAGGGCTACGTCTCGGAGACGCAGCTGCAGCAGTCTCAGGCCAACTACGTTCAGGCGCAGCAGACCTACGACAATGCGGTGGTCGGGCTGCGAAACAACGCCGTCAGCTATCAGAACGTGAAGTCGCAGCAGGCTTCGGCGCAGGCGGCTTCGGCCCAGGCGCACGTACTGGGAACCCAGCTGTCGCAGACCTACCTTTATTCACCCTACGATGCGGTGGTGGCGAACCGCCTGCTCGATCCCGGCGCCTACGCATCACCCTCGCAGCCGGTCCTGCAGGTCGCACGGATCGACCGCGTTTGGATCAACGTCAACGTTCCGGATGAATACCTCTCCTACGTGCACTCCGGGAATACGGTAAACTTTTCGTCTTCTTCGCTTCCAGGGCACAGTTTCACGGGCCCCATTCAGACGGTCAACGCGGTGCCGACCTCCGGAACCCTTTCCTACCTGGCCCGGCTCGAACTGCAAAACCCGGGATACGTCCTGCGCGGCGGCATGCTCGTGACGGTCAGAGTCACCAAACAGAAGGCCTCCAACGCAGTCGTCGTCCCGCGCGGCGCCGTCGCCCAGACTCCAACGGGGGGCAGCATCGTGTACATCGTCTCCAACGGGAAGGCGCAGGCCGTGCCGATTAAAGTCGGGGTCGAGACCGATACGCTCTCCCAGGTCATCTCACCGCAGGTCACGGCCGGCACGATGGTGATCACGACGCGGCCCGACGCCTTAAAGGATGGCAGCGCAGTCGCGGTCGCCAACGGCGCCGCGCCGGCCAACCCGAACCCGGGCGCGGTGCACTGAGCGTGAAGCAAGGAAGGTTTCGCGCCCGAGTGCTAATCGCCGCACTCGGGCTGGGCGGCCTTGTAACCGGCGTCGGCCTTGCCCAGAGCGTTCCGAATACGGGACAGATCGAGGGCGTCCCGGGCGTCGTCATGCCGTCACCGCTTCCCGAGCCGACGATCAGCGGCACCCCAATTCCGTACCCGGCATACGGCACGCCGGCCCCCGACGTCGAACGGCTGACGCCCAAGAAGGGCGTGCCGCAGATAATCTCGCTTACCGACGCGGTACGCATCGGTGTCGCGCTTTCGCCGACCTTTGCCAACGAGAACGCGCAGTGGGTCGCGATTCACGCGAAGTACACCTCCGAACGCCAGGCCATATATCCGGGCATCAGCGCGAACGCTCAAATAGGCAAAGACTATAGCAACGGAACGACGAGTTCGGGCGGCGGCATCACTCCTTCGAGCCGTCCGAGTACAGGTCCGAGCCCGGCCGCTGTTTTCGGCCTGGCGACGGCGGCGCCGGTTTCACACGCGACGGTCACCAACGAATCGGCGACCATTACCATCACTCAGCTGATTTTCGACGGCGGCCGGACGATTGCGGCGATCCGGTCGGCGAAAGAGGCCGACGTTGCCGGGCGCGGTACGCTCTTGCGCGACCTCCAAACGCTCGAATTGAACGTCGCCAATGCCTACTACGCGGTGCTGGAAGATAACGCGACGGTCGCGGCCGACGCGCAGCTCGTGCGCGAGTTCGAAGTGAACGAAGCTTCGGTGGCCGCGCAGATCCGCAACGGCGCGGCAGCCCGTTCCGATATCGCTGCGGCGCAGTTCCAAACCGCGCAGGCCAAAGGGAATCTGGTTACCGCCCAGGGTACGGCGATCGGTGCGCAAGCGACCTTCGCAACGACGCTCGGACTCGATGCCGACGCCATGGTCGTACCCAAATCGCTCTCCGCACAGCCGACCGCGCCGAACCCGTCGTACGCCGTATCTTTGAAGCGAGCTTTGATCATGCGGCCGGACTATATTTCCGCTGCGTACAGCGTTTATTCGGCGCGCGATAACGTGCGCTACGCCAAACTCGCCCGCTTCCCAATACTCTCCGCTGCCGCCAGCGATGGAGTGACGCGGCAGTTCATCGACTGCTTTTCTTCAACTGAAACCGTGAAGGGGATCGTCGTTCCGATTTCGGCCTGTCCGGGCAACGGCAGCTGGACGAACGATAAAACGATCGGCTTGCAGCTTTCGATCCCGATCTACGACCAAGGCCAGACGAATTACAACGTCGCGGTCGCGGCCTCGGAGCTCGATCAGGCGATCGCCAATCTCAACTTAACGAGGTTGACGGTCGAGTCGAACGTTCGCTCGGCGCTGGCGACCTTGATTTCCGCGCGGTCGTCCTTCGTCCAGGCGCGTTCGGAATTGACCTCGGCGCAGGTCTCGCTCGACGCAACGCAAGCGCAGTACAAAGTCGGCGCGACGACGATTCTCAACGTCGTCACTGCAGAGGCGAACCTCACGACGGCGCAGTCGGGATACATCACCGCGCTGTACGGCGTCTATACCGCGGAAGAAAATTATTTGTATGCGATGGGCATGAGCGACGTCCAACTATAGAGACATTCCCGCCACCATCTCCGATCCGGTAAACTCGGCGATCCTCGCAGTCTCAGAGGATCGCCTTTCCGGTTTTCAGGCCGACCCGTTCGGCGAAATCGCGTCCCGCAGCCAGGTCCCGGTCGAGACGGTCATCGAGCGAATAGCAGCGATGCTCGAGGCGGGTACGATCCGCCGCGTCCGGCAGACGATGCTCGCAACGAGCCTCGCGCGCGGCGCGCTCTGCGCGTGGGAAGTGGCGCCCGCAAAGCTCGATGCGGCCTTCGAGTACATGTTTGCGCAGGATCCTTTCTCCGGCCACGTCGTGATCCGCACGACCGACGCCGTGTCGGCGGGCAGCAGCTACCGGCTGTGGACGACGCTCAAAGTGCCTCAGGGCTACTCGCTGGCCAAGCACGCGGAGTGGCTGCGCGGCCAGGTCGGCGCCGAGCGCGTCAAGCTCATGCCGGCGAAGATGCTCTTCGCGCTCGGCGTCGGACACGTTCGCCGGCGCGGACTCGAGCCGGGCGCACGTGCCGCCGAGCCCGCAAAACCTCTCGATACCGCGCTCGTCGAGCTATCCGACTTGCAATGGCGTGCCCTGATCGCCCTCAAACGTGAGTTTCGCGTCGACGAGATCGTGCGCGATCCGTGGAACGCTCGCGCGCGCGAAGCCGGCGTCGACCCGCAGACATTTTTGGAGGCCGCGCGGGAGCTGCAGGCGCGAGGCGTCGTTGGACGCTTCTCGACCTTTCTCGAGCACGTCAAAGCGACGGCGGGAAACGAACGCGCGACGCGCTACAACGCGCTCTTCCACTGGGCCGTTCCGCGCGGGTTGGAGGTCCGGGCAGGTTGCGAAGTCGGACGTCACTACGTGATCACCCACGCCTATTGGCGCGAAGGCGGCCCCGAGTTTCACGACGTCAACGTCATGGCGGTCGCGCACGGTATGGAGAAACCGGTCGTTCTGGCACACAAGGCGGCCATCGACGAACACCTGCGCGAGGCCGGCATCCCGTTCTCATACACCAACGTCTTCTGGGGCGGCCGCAGCGAGATCAAACCCTCGGAGATTGCCCCCAGCGCCTATCGCGATTTTTGCAAGCTCCACGGGATCGACCCCGAAACGATGCAAACCGGACCGGATGAAGAAAGAGCGTCAGCATGAACTTCAGGGCCGTTTGCATGCTCGCGGCGTTGGGCGTGGGTACACTCGCCGGGTGCAGCAAGGTTTCGAACGAGGGAGGCGGCGTCGGCGGTAACGGCTGGACGCAGCCCGGAGTACTGCGTTGGACCGAGTTTAGCGATCCTAAGAATCTCAATCCGGCGCTCAACTCGGCCTCGCCGACACTGGATCTTGCGATGTTCATATACTCGTGGACGATTCGCTACGACCAGAACGCCCATCCGGTTCCCGATGCTCTGCGCGAGATACCCACGATCGCCAACGGCGACGTCAGCAAAGACGGTCTGACGCTTAAGTACAGACTTCGCCCGAACATCAAGTGGCAAGACGGCGTCGCGCTGACCTGCAACGACCTCAAGTTCAGCTGGCAAGTCGTGATGAACACCCACAACAACGTCATCACGACCGACGGCTTCAAAGATATCGGCAGCATCGACTGCAGCGACCGGACCGTCGCCGTCATCCATATGAAGAAGCTCTACGCGCCGTTCCTGCAGCAGCTCTGGAGCGTGAACGGCAACATGCCGATTCTTCCGGCGCACATCCTCGCCAAGTACAACGACGATAAGGGATCGTTCAATACCGCTCCCTATAACGCGCTGCCCATCGGCAGCGGTCCGTTCAAAGTCGTCGCCTGGCATCGCGGGCAGGACGTCGAGATGGTGGCGAACCCCGATTTCTACCTTGGCGCGCCCAAGCTCAAGCGGGTCGTTTACAAGATCCTGCCCGACGAGAACACGGCGGTCACACAGCTGCAGACGCACGAGCTCGATCTCCTCGCACTCGGGACCGGGCTGAAATGGCCCGAGTATGAGGCACTAGCGGCCGATCCGCGCAACGGTCTGGTCGCCACGCGCGTCGACGCATTCTCTTGGTCGCACGTCGATTTCAACCTGAAGCAGCCGATCGTTGCGGATCTTCAGGTGCGCCGCGCGATTGCCTATGCTACCGATCGCAGCGAGATCATCAACAAGGTGCAGCACGGTTCGGGGATTCCCTCAGATACCGATCAGCAACCGCACTATTCCTGGGCGACCACGACCGACGTTACCCACTATCCGTTCGATCCGGCAAAGGCAAAGGCTCTGCTGGATGCCGATGGGTGGAAAGTCGGCCCGGACGGCATCCGCGTCAAGAACGGGCAGCGGCTCGAGTTTACTTTGAGTACGCAGACCGAGTCTTCGAGCGGCAAAGCAACGCAGACGGTACTTCAGCGGCAGTGGCGCGACGTCGGCATCCAGGCTGACATCAAGAACTATCCGAGTAGCCAGTTCTTCGACAATTCGACCAATGGCATCATCCAAGGCGGACACTACGACGTGGCGCTTTTTGGTTGGCTAGGCGCCGCCGATCCCGACGACAGCGCCATCTACTCGGGCGACAACCTCGCGCCCAAG
>DATAQH010000128.1:0-4907 GCA_036264815.1 Candidatus Cybelea sp. | reverse complement strand
AAGAACGCCGCGTTCGATTCGACGTTCCCGTACGATCGCTCGGGCCTCTTCGTCATCGATCGCGCCGGCGAGTTCACGGTGCTCTCCGCGATCGCCGGTTCCCCTGCGGCCGGTGCCGGGCTCGCCAAGGGCGACGTGATCGTCAACGTCGACGGGGGGGCGGCCTCGCGCATGTCGCTCGCGGCACTGCGCGGTCTGCTCTCCGGATCGGCGGGCACCGTCGTCCACCTGCACGTGCGCAATGCCGCGGGCGAGCGCGACGTCGATCTCAAGCTCGCCGACTATGTCTAGGCGTTACGTGAAGGCGGCGATGCCGGTAATCTCTTTACCGACGACGAGCGCGTGCATCTCGCTGGTTCCTTCGTAGGTCAGCACCGACTCGAGATTGTTCATGTGCCGGATGACCGGATACTCGAGCGTCACGCCGTTTGCGCCGAGGATCGTGCGCGCCGCTCGAGCGATCGTAAGCGCCTCGCGGACGTTGTTGAGTTTCGCGAAGCTGACTTGCGAGGGATGGAGCCGATGCTCGTCCTTCGCGCGGCCGAGGTGTAACGCGAGCAGCGTACCCTTATTGAGCTCGAGCAGCATGTCCACGAGCTTGGCCTGCGTGAGCTGAAAGCCCCCGATCGGGCGGTCGAACTGCACGCGCGTCTTACTGTACTCGAGCGCGGTTTCGTAGCAGCTGCGCGCCGCGCCCATCGCGCCCCAGACGATTCCGTAGCGCGCTTCGTTCAAGCACGAGAGCGGAGCGCCCAATCCTTCGCCGTTCGGCAGAAGCGCTTCGGCCGGAAGCCGGCATCCGCTCAGCGCGAGCTCGCTCGTAACCGAGGCCCGCAGCGAAAGCTTCTTGTGAATGTTCGAGGCGCTAAAACCAGGCGTGTCGCGCGGAACGATAAAGCCGCGAATGCCGTCGCCGGTCTGCGCCCAAACGATCGCCAGATCGGCGATCGAACCGTTCGTGATCCACATCTTGGTGCCGTCCAAGATCCAGTCCGACCCGTCGCGTCGCGCGTGGGTCCGCATGCCGCCGGGATTGCTGCCGAAATCCGGCTCGGTAAGGCCGAAACAGCCGATAACTTCGCCGTGCGCCATCGCCGGAAGCCAGCGCTGCTTTTGCGCCTCGTCGCCCCACCGCCAAATCGAATACATCGCAAGCGAACCCTGTACGGACGCGAAGCTGCGAACGCCCGAGTCGCCGGCCTCGAGTTCGAGACACGCGATGCCGTACGCGACGGCGCTCGCGCCCGCGCAGCCGTAACCTTCGAGATGCATCCCCAACAGGCCGAGCCGCCCGAGTTCGGGCGCGAGCTCGCGCGGTAGGATTCCTTCTTCGAACCACTCCGCGACCGCCGGCGTGATGCGCTCGCGCACGTAGGCGCGGACGGTATCGCGAACGAGGCGCTCTTCGTCGGAGAGCAAACCCGAAACGTCGATGAAGTCGACCGGGTCAGGCATCGCTACGGACGGTTAGCGCTTGAGGACGCGCGCAAGCTTGTCGAAGAGCGCTTCGATCGACCGTTCGAACTGATCTTCGAAACGCCGCCACAGCAGACGTCCGTCGGTATCGGAGAGCGTCGCGTTGACGCGGTACTCCACCACCGTCTCCTTCCCAACCGTCCCCAGCACGAACGCGTGCGTGCCGTCGAATCCCTCATTTTGAAAGCGCCATACGATCCGCTCCTCGGGAACGGCCTCTTCGAGAATACTGTGGATGCCCAGGTGCCACTCTTCGGTACGCCCCGGCGTCAGCGGGCCCGGAGAGCGCATAAAGGGCTGCGAGGCAAACGGCCAGATCTGATCGCCGGAGGTACCCATCTCCTCGAGCAAATGGTAGATGCGGCGTTTCGTGCCGTGGAACGAGCGCGAACGGAGCTCCTGAAGATCGATGGGCATCCGCCGTTCGTTCGCTTATCGAAGCGCGACGACCCCTACGCCACCGCTGAGGAGGATGAGCAGCGGCGCGCTGATCTTCGTGCGCAGCATCAGTACGACGACCACCGCGGCGGTTGCGTAGGCCACGACCGACGACGGCGCGCCGCGGGCGATCGTCATCACGCTCGACCAGACGAGCCCGACGATCGCCGGTGCAAGGCCGCGCGAGATGATGGCGCGCCACGGCGACGCGGCGAAGCGCCGCCACAGCGCGTCAAATGCGATCATGATCAAGCTCGAAGGCACAAACATTCCGATGGTAGCGACGGCCGCGCCCAGCAGCGGGCGCGAAGGCGTCGCCGCGTACCCGATCAAGGCCGCAAAGATCGTCGTGGGGCCGGGGACGAGCTTACCGATCGTATAGAACTGCGTAAATTGCTGCGACGTCACCCAGTGGTGCGTCGCCACCGCGTCGGTGTGCATCTGTGGAATGATCCCTTTGCCGCCGCCGAAGCCCAGGACCGAGAGCTGCGCGAAGACCCAGAGCAGCTGCAGGACCGAATGAAACGTTTCAGCCACGCGCTTCTCGCCGGGTTCGCAGCGTTTCCAGAACGACGCCGGCGCCGCCGAAGAGCGCGAGCACCAGCATCAGCGGCATCCGAAGCAGCGAGACCGCTACCGCACTGATCGCGACCAGCGCGATCGCGTACCAGCTCTTGCGTTCGTCCCAGGTCAGTTCGAGCGCGTTGCCGACGGTCAATCCGAGCGCGCCTGCGGCGGCGCCCCGCAGTGCGCCGGCAACGAACGGATTCGCCGCGTATTTAAAGTAGAGCGCGCCGGCAACGAGCACGATGAAGAACGGCGGTACGCTCGCGCCGCAGAACGCGGCGATCGCTCCCGGGACGCCGCGAACCTTCTGCCCGCAGTAGATCGCGAGATTTAGCAAGTTCGGCCCCGGCAGCACTTGCGCGATCTCCAGTCCGTCGAGAAAACCATCGGCGTCCATCCACCCGCGCGCGAGCACTTGCCGGCGGATCGAAGCCTTCTGGCCGCCGCCGAACGAGGTGGCGGAAATGCTGGCGAAGGCGAGCGCGATACTTGTCAGCGACGGCCGCGCGTCAGCCGGCATCCGGAAGCGGCCCGTCGACGACGGTGGAGCGGTGCTTACCCGAGAGGATGTGGATGTGCACGTGCGCCGTGTGCTGATACGGAGGCAGCACGCCCATGCGAATCATAAAGCCCGTTTCGTAGAGGCCCAACGAGAGGGCGACCTTTTGAATTCCACCGATCAGGCGGTGCCAGATATAGGCGTCACCCAGCGAGAGATCGAGGATCGTCGGGACCCACTTCTTCGGAATGATGACGACGTGGGTTTCCCACCACTCCTCTTTGCTCGGGTCGATGTTGTGGCGAAAGGCAAAGACGTCGTCGTCTTCATAGACCACTTCGTCCGCCTTCGCCCGCGTGCCGTCGAGCCGGCCGCGGAAGGTGTGGTCCGGGTCGGGCTTCTCCCACTCCGACTGCTCGGGGCCGCTGATTAATTCGGAAAGCCAGCGTGTCATCGGTCACGCTGGCTTTCCGATGCGGCGAGCAACGTCCTGTTTACTACTCGCCCAAGACGGCGCGCTCGATGAGCGGCGTTTGACCAGGCGCCGGCGACGCAAAATCCTGCCCCGAGCTCATGTTGAAGTTTGCATAGGCCGCCACGAGCACGGTATAGACGCTCGCCGAGCCGTTGTAGTTCATCTGCGCCGAGGGCGCGTAGATGAGCCCGCTGATCCCGTTGCCGCTGGAGTTGAAGTTCACGTCGTTCGTGTTTCCCTTGACCTGATAGAACGCCACGCCGGTGGTGTTGCCGGTCGTCGGCGCGGTGAGCACGAGGTTATTGACCTTGTTGAAGTTGATGCTCGCGCCCGCCGGAAGAACGATCGTGACGTTGTTCGCCGTAATGTTTGCCATATTGACATTCGTGCTTCCGGCGAACACGTAGAGCCCCGACTGGAACGTGACCGTGGCCTTATTGAGGCTGAGGTTGGTATAGCAGCCCGGCGAAAGCGACCCGTTGTTACCGTACGTGCCGTTGCAGCTCGCGGTCGAAGGCGGATTGCTCGCCAGGAACTCGCAGCCGGCGATCTCCGGACAGGGATCGGCGACCGGCAGCATCGGCACTGGGCTCGCCTGGGTGAACGAGCCGCCATTGTTGCTCCCGGAATAGTTGTACTCCCCGATACCCGCCGCGTTGACCGTCGCGCCGTTAAAGTTCGCCGAGCCGTTGAGCAGAATGCTGCAGTACGGCGCGTCGACTTTGCTCCCGTTCCAGTTCGTGTTCTGTCCGATCTGCAGCATGTAAACGCAGCCGGCGCCTTGGCTCGTCAGCGTTGCCGTCGCTTGCGTCGTCTCTTGGGCGCCCGAGCCGCGGTTGAAGCCTATGACCCTGCTGAAGTACGATGAGACGTGCGACGTCGTGATCGTCACGTTTACCGCGCAGTTATCGCTCGCAAACGCTCCGGATGCGGGCGGATTGTTGACCGTGACGACGGTATTTCCGGCGTTGGAAAAAGCGTTGTTCGCCGCGTCGGCTTGCGCGCTTGTCCGCGCGGTCGTAGTATTCGGACAGCCGGCATAGGCCAGCTGCTGCGCTCCGCCGATCGCGGCGGAGTCCGCCGCCGACTGCTGCGCCTGCTGACGGTACTCCCAATACCCGACGTCGACTGAAAGGCCGGCAAAGCCGCTCAAAGCCGCCAGGCAAAGGGCAACTAAAGGCAAGACATTACCTCGTGGAAGCGTGGTCCTCGACATTGCAACTCCTAAGCCGCACTCTCGCGAGGCGAAACTTTGCGCTCCGCATTTGGCTCCCCTGCAGCCTTCCAAGCGTTCACGCGTGAACAAAAACGGCGGCAGGCAATCGTTTCAAAACGGGTGAACGGCCACGCATGAGCGAGGATGCTTTAAAGCGAGGAATTACCCCCGTCGACCTTCTGGGAGCGCAGCCGCGCTGGATCAAGGAGCGCAAGGCCTGGGAGCACCTCGTCGCC
>DATAQH010000076.1:0-12769 GCA_036264815.1 Candidatus Cybelea sp. | reverse complement strand
TGATGCTCTCGACCCTCTTCTGGCCCTTGACGGTAACGAGGCGCTTCCCAACCGTGGTGCCCGTCACGCCGGGAAACGTCGCGAAGAGATTATTCATCGTCCGGTTCTCTTGCACGATGACGACGACGTGCTCGATCGGCGTGAAAGATCCTGAATTGTGTGTTGCGACCGAGTGAGATCGGTTTGGGCTCGACGAGATCGAGCGAGATGGAATCGAGTTGGGGGTCGCGCCGCCGCTGCAAGCTGCAACGCCGAATACGACGACCGCACATACCCAAAGGGTCGATGCTCTTGGCTTCACCGCAATTGCTCCTCTCCTGCGTAGCCTTTTAGGAAGGAGCTATTCGCCGGTCCCCCGCGTCAATCATCGTGAGCGTGCACGCTCGCTCCCACGCCAAACGAGCCTTCGGGCCCGTTAGCGCGCCGTTATTCCGTGTCGACCGGCAGCCCCGACGGCTTTTGGCGGAGGAAGTACGTGCGCGAATACTTGGATCCGATCGGCTTGAACGCGTGCGGCTTCTGGCCATAATTTAACATGTCTGAAATGCTGTTCGAGGTCGCGTCCGTCGTCCCGAGACGGCCGAGATCGAACGTATCCTCGATGAAGCGCACGACGCTGCCGAAGCCATAGACCGTCTGCGAGATGTGGCCTGGGATGGCATACGGCGAGATCACGATCGCCGGCACGCGGAAGCCCGGACCGCCTTGTTTATCGTGCTTGGGCGGCGCGACCGGATCGTAGAAACCGCCCCAGTCGTCCCACAGCACGACGATCGCGCTCGAGTTCCAGTACGAACTCTCCCCAACCGCGTTGACGACGCTCGAGACCCACGACGGCCCGGTATCGTTGGGGTAGCCCGGGTGATCGGAGTTCGATTCGTCGGGAATCACCCACGACACGGCAGGCAGCTTTCCGTTCGGAATATCTGAGAGC
This sequence comes from Candidatus Cybelea sp., assembly GCA_036264815.1. Classification (GTDB taxonomy): domain Bacteria; phylum Vulcanimicrobiota; class Vulcanimicrobiia; order Vulcanimicrobiales; family Vulcanimicrobiaceae; genus Cybelea. The sequence continues at coordinate 11,835 of DATAQH010000076.1, read as the reverse complement.
ACGTTCTTCTCAGGCCAATCGACGTTCGTTCCCCACTCGGAGCCGTAGCGCACCGGTGCGATCACGTCGAATGCGTCCCAAATCGCTCCCGGCTGGTAGTCCGCGAGCTGCGGTACGTAGTATTTCCACGAGACGCTTTTAGCGTCCAGGAGATCGCGCAGCGTCAGGTAGGCCGCTCCAGACGACTGAAAGTCCTTCGTGCACGGGAACGGCCCTTGGTTCGCCTGATACGTTGGGCCGTTGATCAGCGAGGTCACCGTGCCGTGCGGCGAATCGCATCCCCACGCCTTCGAATTATCCGGATCGTCGATCAGGCTGTCACCTTGCGTATCGATCACGGTTCCGCCGCGAATGAGGTCCTGATGGGCGGTAAAGCTGCCGCTGCCCTGTGTCTGGAACATTTTATTTGCCAGCGCGTACTGCGAGGCCATGTCCCAGTACGGCTTGGTGTCGGACTGCTGCACGTATTCATACGGCTTGCTGCCTTCCATCTGGCCGTTCGCCTGAAAGATGATCCGATTGAACGCATCCATCTTGCCGTCGTCATAGGCGATCTTGTACGACTTGTAGAGATGGTTGAGGTTCTGCTTATCCTCGAGCGGCACTTGCGTGAGCGCGATCGACTGGACTTTGGCGTTCTTGCCCTTCCCGATCTTCTCTTTACCGGTGATGGTGCCCGTCGCGCCCGGAAACTGCGCGAAGAGATTGTTGAAGCTGCGATTCTCTTGCACGATCACGATGATGTGCTGGATCGGCGAAGTACCGGAATCGCCGATTGGAATGTTCGCATTCGAGGGCAGCGCAGTGCCGGCGTTCGTCGCTCCGCCGCCGCACGCGGTAACCGCGCCAAAAGCAAGGGTACACAGGGCCAAGCGGCCAGCCGATCTCTTCAAAGAAAGCCCTTCTTCCACGATCTGCTCGTTATCCAGCGATTTCGGCGGCGCTCTCCCCCGGTCATGCCGAGCCTGTCGAAGCACGATCTTTCCGCCGCGCCGGGTCGTAGTTGCGCTGAGACGCTATCGCCTCGAGTGCAAGCTGCTCGGCGCTAAACTCACCGTTACCGCACCGAAACCAGTGCCGCCATCGCCAAAGTTTTTGATCCTGTGCGCGGGGTACTTTCCCTTCGGATATTTCCATATACCGAGCTGATTGGTTTGGTCGCCGTGCCTTGCGAATGGGAACGTGACCGTCCCGTCGCCGGCGAGCCACGAGTAGCTCGCATACCTCATGTACGGCCCGAACTTCGATTGGCTCACGATCGTACCCGTCGATCCGTTGATGGAGATCCGCGAGATCGTGACCGGGGGCCGAAGATTTTGTACCGTAACGTACTTGCCGTCCCACTGGATCGAGCCGACCTCGCCGACGCCTTTGTCGAGGCTTATGGTGATGAACTGGCTGCTGCCGCTCGGGAGTTCCGCCATCTCCGTTCCCGAGCCCGTGTCGTAGTCCAGGAAGAGATTCCCTAGATTATCGTAGGTGACGCCGTAAGCCAACGGCGCTTGGTACCGTGTTGGTTCGCCGCTTCCGGGCGGAAAGATCGCGAGGTTTTGGTATCCGCACGGCGGGCACAAAAACGTAACCGCGAGATTGCCGGTTGTCGGGTCTACCGCGCAGTTCTCCGTCTCGGCGCCCGGGATCCGGACGGTTCGCAGCGGCTGCGTCCCTCCGTGTGCGTATTCGGTCGCGGCGTTACGGTAGAGCACGTACACATTGCCCGCAGTATCGGCGCAGAGGCCCTCCGCAGGGGCGTCGATGGCTCCCACGAGCTGGCCCTGCGGGTACGTGAGCACGTAAACCTCGTAACCCTGCGAGGGCGTGTGGCCCGTTGTGTAGAGTAAGTTTTCGCTCGCGCTACCGCGTCGCATCCACGCCGCAATGGGGTGGCCGCCGTTCGCGCCTCGCAAGGCCGGCGCACCCGAGGTGGTGCTGCCCGCGGGCACCGCCGCCGAGCTGCCGCAACTCGCGACGAACGTCGCGAGTGCCGCAGCGGCGGCGGCGCGCGCAATAGACCGGGTCCGCATCACTTGCTCTCCTTCCGCAACCCGCTCGGGGCGAGGCTGATTGTCTTGGCGCCCGTTGTGATCGGCAGCCGGCGGATTGACTTTCCGCCGGCTGGATACTTGTAGAAACCAGTCTGGCGATCGGAGATCGTTAGGACGATCTGCCCGTTACCGATTGCAAAAGGTTCGATCACTTTAAAGCGGGGGTCGATCCACCCGCCGAGCTTAATGGTACCGACCGTCGTTGCGTGACCGCTCGCAACGCTCATCTCGTAGATGACGTGCCTCTCACTGTCGCCATCAGCGAGGTCCTGACCGTCCCACTGGAGTCCTCCCACTTTTTCGAATTTCTCGTCCGTCGTAACGGTACCCAACGTCGAGCCGCCCTTTAAAAGCTCTGCAAGAACCGAATGGTTTTTTTTGAGCCCCACGCCATTCACGAAAAGGTCGCCCTGACTATCAAATGTGCTGAACTCGTAGTAAAAAATGTCGGCGTCCGCGTAGATCGCCGGTGTAGCGTAGATGCCCGAAAAGACCGCTACATTGCTGCCGCTCGCATTACTCTGCTCGGTGACCGCGATATCGCCAGTGGCCGGATCGACCGCACATGAGGTCGGATTCCCCGGCGTATACAGCTGCGCGATCGGAATCGTCCCACCGCGCTGGTACTCGAGCAGCGAGTCCTCGTAAGCCGCCCACACGTTGCCTTGCATATCGGAGCACAGCCCACTCGAATACGAGAACTCAAACCCTTTGAGTTCGCCGACTTCTTTGCCCGCAAATGAGTAGATCCCGATATTCTCATCTTCTGCCATATACACGAGATCGCCGCCGCTGCTCGAATCGTGCCTGAGCCACGAGCCAGCGTAAGCGAAATGCGCGAAGTTCGAGCGCTCCGCCGATGCTGCCGCGGCCGGCATCGCCGGACCCGAAGAGGGGCCCGCGCCGCATCCTACGATCGATACCGCGGCAACGAACGCCGCGCAAACGTACCGGCAGATCCCCGAAAGCCTCATTCTTCCTCCTCCGACCCGAACGCGCACAAGCGCTCGTACTCGGCATCGCTTAGGGTAAGCGATGTCGCCGCAACGTTCTCTTCCAGATGTTCCACCGACGACGTCCCCGGAATCGGCAGCGTCGCCGGGGAGTGCTGCAACAGCCACGCGAGTCCTACCTGCCAGATCGACGTATCGTGCGCTCTCGCTACTTCTTCCAACGCCCCGTGCGCGACCAAGTCGCCGCCGTCGAGCGGAAAGTAGGGAATGAACGCGAGGCCGTTGGCTTCGCAATACGCGAGGATCGCTTCGCTCTCTCGGTCGCCGACGTTGTAGCTATTCTGGACCGAAGCGATCTCGACGATGTGCTCGGCGCGCGTAAGTTGCTCCAAGTTAACGTTCGAAAGCCCGACGTAACGGATCTTTCCCTCGTCGCACAGCTCGCGCAGCGTGCCGATCTGCTCCTCGAACGGAACGCCCGAATCGACGGCGTGCAGTTGATACAAGTCGATGCGCTCGACGCGCAGCCGATGCAGGCTCGCCTCGCAAGCCTGGCGCAGGTGCGCCCGGCTTCCGTCGCGGCCCCAGACGCCAGGCCCGCCTCGGGTACACCCGCCCTTCGTCGCGATTGCGAGCTCTGAAGCGTACGGCGCTAGCGCTTCGGCAATTTGTTCTTCGTTGACGCCCGGGCCGTACGCATCGGCGGTATCGATGAACTCGACTCCGAGTTCGAGCGCGCGACGCAGTACGCGGGTCGCGTTCTCGGGATCCTTCGGCGCTCCCCAGACGCCGGGTCCGCACAAGCGCATCGCGCCGAAGCCCAGCCGCTTGACGTGCAGGTCGCTACCGATCGTGATCGTCGACGCTTCGTTCATGGGGCTCGCTTTCACCATGGTAAAAGAAAGACCGCCCGGCATTGAGCCGGGCGGTCAAGGGACCCCCAGAACGACTTAACTCTTACTTGACGGGCTGCTTGTTGATCGGCGCGACCGAGTTCGGCATTTGAGCCGAGTTCGGAGTCGCGGCATTAACGTTCGCCTGCGCGCTCTTCTGCGTCTCGGCGATCATCTCGGCGATCTTCATCGTGTAATTCTTGCGAATCTCGAGCAGCTGGCTGGCGAAGCCGAACGACATCTCCACCCACTGGGTCGGGCTCGGCAGGTTCTCGAAGGTCGGCATGCTGCCGGGCTTCTCGCTCAGCTCTTTGGTGAACTCACCGAACGAGCGGATCGCCTTGAGGCTCGCGTCTTGCGACTGCTTGATCGCCTCGAGACCCTCTTCCTGAAACTTGTTCATGTATTCTTTAACATTGACGGCCATGTGGTTTTGCTCTATCTCCTTAGCGTTTGTCGAGGTGTGCTAAGTATACCAAGCAGATGCTGTGCCTGTCAACTACCCGCCGCCGACAAAGCTGCGGTAGATCCGCATCAGGGCTTCTTCCTGGTCCACGCTCAGCCGCGGATCGATTTTTATCGCATGCTCGACCCCGTGGTGGCTGTTCTCCCGGCTCGTCGAGCTGTCGAGGAGGCCTGCCTGCGAGTACATCGTCTCTGCCGAGATCTGCAGGGCGTTGGCGATGCTCTTGAGCACCTCGGCCGAGGGCTTGTAGAGCCCCCGCTCGACCTGGCTCAGATAGGGATTGGAGATCTTGGCAATCTCGGCGAGTTGTCGCATTGAGAGATTCGCCAGCTCCCGCTGGCTGCGAATAAAGTCCCCGAGGCTGCGCCAGGCGCCGCTGGCGGCGGTTTTGTCGTCATCGGTCATGAGTGTGCCTTTACCTTTGCAGTAAACGGTGGCCCCTCTTCGTTTAGCACGTACCGACCGGGCGCCCGCTCACCATCCGGCAGGGCGTAGGGCTCGCGCATCGGTCCGCCGTGCGCGCCGGCCCAAGGTGCCCAATCCTCCCACCACGAGCCATTATGCCGATCGGCGGTCTCGAGCCACGCGTCGGCGCTTTCGCCGCGTAGTGCCTGCGGCTTGGTGTAGTGCCACGTCTTTTTGCCGCCCGGCGGATTGACGATTCCGGCGATATGGCCGGAGTTGGTCAGCACGTACTTCGACGGCCCCGAGACGTACTGTGTCGTCTGATACGTCGCGCGCCACGGCGCGATGTGATCGTTCTCCGCGCCGAGGACATAGAGCGGCGTAGTAATTTTCCCCAAATCGATCGGCGTGTCGCCGATGACGAAGGCGTTCGGTTTGACGATCGAGTTGTGCAGATAGCAGGCGCGCAGGTACTGCGAGTGCATCGCGACCGGCATGCGCGTGGAGTCGTTGTTCCAGGAGAGGATGTCGAACGCCGGCGGCTTCTTCCCTTTGAACCAATTGTTGATAACGTAGCTCCAGATCAGGTCGCTCGAGCGCATCCAGTCGAAGGTGCGGGCCATCTCCGCCGACTCGAGATAGCCGCGTTCGCTCATTTTCTTTTCGAGCCGCGCGATCGTGTCTTCATCGGTAAAGATGCCGAGGTCGCCGGGGCTGCCGAAGTCGACCAGCGTGTTCGTCAGGGTCGTCGACGCCACGCGGTCGGCCTGTTCGTGCGCCGCGAGATACGCGAGCATGATCGTCGCGAGCGTTCCGCCCAGGCAGAGCCCCGCCACATTGACCTTCGGCGCGCCGGTAATTTCTTGCACGGCGTCGAGCGCCGCCAGAACGCCGTCGCGCAGATAATCGTCCATCGTCAGGTGCGAAAGCGTCACGTCGGGGTTGCGGTAGGAGATCATGAAGGTCTGATGGCCGTGCCTGACGGCCCATTCCACGAACGAGCGCCCCGGCGCCAAATCCATGATGTAGTACTTATTGATCCACGGCGGGCTGCAGAGCAGCGGCAACTCGTGGACCTGCGGTGTCTGCGGATCGTAGGCGATGAGCTCGATCAGCTCGTTGCGCATCACGACCCGCCCCGGCGTCGCTGCGAGATTGCGCCCCAGTTCGAAGCCCGAGCGGTCGACCTGGCGCGGATATCCATTGTTGTTGGCAAGATCGTCGAGGAAAGTCTGCATCCCGCGGACCAGGCTCTCCCCCTGCGTTTCGCTCGCCTCTCTGACGACGCCGGGGTTAAGCCAAGGAACGTTGCTCGGCGCGTAAGCGTCGCACATAAGCTGCATCGCAAAGCGCGCCTTGCGCCGCGTCGCTTCGGGCAGGCGCGCCGAATCGATCAGCGACAGCGCCGCATCCGTGCGCGCTTTATAGTCCTCGAGGACGCCGGCGAGCATCGGATTCTCCCGCCACTCCGGGTCGGCAAAGCGTTTGTCACCGGGGAAAGGAGAACCGTCCGGACTCTCACCGCCGAGCCGGCGCAACATGTTGAGTCCGACGTTCTGCTCGGCAAGCGCGAAGCCGGCTAACCACGTGCTCATACGAATGGGATCGAGCATCACGTCGGCGACGACGGCGCGCACCGCGTCGCCGAGCGAAGCCGGGTCGAGTCCGGTGATGTCGATGCCGTATTTCAGCTCTTCAGGGGCTATCATATATCCTCAACCTTTGTCATCCTGAGCTGTCGATTGTCACCCTGAGCTTGTCGAAGGCTCACATGTACCAGCCGCCGTTGATGTTGTAGACCGCTCCGGTGATATAGCCCGCCTTCTCGTCTAAGAGGAAGCGTACCAGCCGCGCGACTTCTTCCGGCTGGCCGAGCTGGCGAACGGGCGTCTGCGCGATCGCGTTCTCGATCGCCTCGACCGGCATCGCCTTGGTCATATCCGTCTCGATGAAGCCCGGAGCGACGGCGTTGACCGTGATGCCGCGTTTGGCGACTTCCAACGCGACGGTTTTAGTCAGTCCGATGAGCCCCGCCTTGGCCGCCGCGTAGTTCGCCTGGCCAAAGTTGCCGGCCTCGCCGACCACCGAGCTAACGTTAACGATCCGCCCGAAGCCTTGCTCGAGCATCGTGTCGAGGACGGCTTTGGTCATAAAAAAAGGCCCCGAGAGATTGACCTGCAGGACCGCTTCCCATTCCTCGACGGTCATTTTCCGGACCGTGTGATCGCGGGTAATGCCCGCGTTGTTGACCAGGAAGTCGATACGACCGTGCTCGCGCAGCACCGACTCGACTGCCTGGCGACATTGCTCGTAGGCGCTGACGTCGCCCTGATAAAAATGAATGCGCGATGCCGCGCCGTTGAGCCGGGCAGCGAGGGAGTGAGTCCGCTCGCGATCCTCCGGCAACCCAAGCACGGCGACGGTTGCACCGTCGGTCGCGAGCAGCGTGCTGATCGCGCCGCCGATGCCGCGCGCGCCGCCCGTAACGATCCCGACCCTTCCGCTGAGAGATAAACTATCCACGCGCTAGATTTACCCAACTTGCGTGCGGTTCCCCTCCTGGTCGCGGGCATTGCCCGGTCGGCGAAGCCCGCTCCACCGTCTTCCTGAGCCGGGTCGACGTACTGTCGAGGCAAAAGCGTCTTGCGTCACGGTGTCCTGCCGAGCTTGTCGAAGCACCAGCTCTGTTGTCATGCTGAGCTTGTCGAAGCACCGCAAAACGAGGGAGACGAATGAACGACGACGCCACAACCAAAATCGCCGCACTGCTGACGAAAGTGGGCGACGTGCACCACATGGTATTCGCCGATACCGATGGGAGCGACGACGACTGGGCGACGTTCTACTCCGATTGGCTGTTGAATCACTCGGAGCTGTCGAAGCTGCTCGGGAAGCGGCCAGTGCGCAGCCACCTGACGCGCGACCTCGTCAATCTCGACGAAGAGTACTCCAAGCAAAACCCGTCGGACCCGTGGCCGCAGTGGTACGCACAGCGGCTCCTTATCGACGGCCCGCTGCGCTGACCGCCACGCCGTTGATCTCGGTGCCGATGTCGACCGACGCCGTCATCGCCTTCCCTCCGGGATACGGCCAAATCCCCAGGCGATCGAGCCGTCTCGAATACGGCTGAACGACCAGGTTTCCGACGATCGCCGTCTGCCCGTCAAAGCGCTCGGTGGAACTGGAAAGCCTCGTCGTTCCAACGACGGTAGCCGAGGAACCCGTCACCTGTAGACGCTCGATCCGGGCGGTACCCTGTCGCGCCGGCATCCTTGCGACCGTAACGTACTGTCCGTCCCACTGAACCGCAAACGCAAGCCGCAGCGGCGCGTCGACCGAAATATCGGTGAACGCCGCTGCTCCTTTCGGAAGGCCGGCAAAACGTCGGATCTGGTCTGAGTTCTGTCCGTCGGCGAAAAGGTTTCCGGCGTTATCGTACCCCACCGACCAAAAGTATCCGATATTGGGATCGCGATAAATCGCCGGCGCCTTTTTAAGGTTCGCGTACACCGCAACGTCGGCTGCATAACTTCCTTCGACGTTGGTCACCGCGAGGTCCCCGGTCGTTGGATCGACCGCGCATTCTTGCGGCCGGTATGAATCGGGAATCGTTGCGATCGGCGTCGTTCCGCCATGTTCGAACTCGAGCACCTCGCCGCCGGCGCTTAGTCCCTGCGGAATAAAAACGTGGCCTTTGGCGTCGCTGCAAAGCCCGAGGATGTCTAGGCTTAGGCCCGTCAGCTCTCCGGCAAGCTTCAACGCTGGAAACGTATAAACGTACACGTTCCCCTCGAAGTCCGAAGTGTAGACGAGGTCCGAAGCCTTGGCATCCTGACGCATCCACGTTCGCGCGTGCGCGCCGCGAGCGCCCGCCGCGCCCGCCGCCGGCAATGCCGAGCTATTCAATACTGCTTGCCGCGTGACGGCGCATCCGGCAAGCGCGACGATCATCGTACCAATGACTGCAACCCGCATTCAGTCACTCTTCCTTTCGTAGATAGTATTTAGGCGATCATTTTTTTGCCGGATAGGCCAGCACGTAGATGTACGCTTTGCTCTCAATGTCGCCCGCAATCGCCATGCGTGCGCTCGGGCCGGCATCGGCCCAGCGTTGCGGCGGCGCGTAACACATTTGAATGTGGTCGGTCTTCTTGAGTTTGGTGAGAAACTCGGTCTGATCGTTCGCCGGCTTGGGCATGGTGATCTGGAACGTCGCGCCGCTCGCGAGCGTCACGGTTCCGCTGCCCGCGTGCGTTTGATCGACCGCCGGTTGGATCCGCGAGACGACGGCCGGGGGATCGCAATACATGAACGGCATTACATATCCAATCCGCCGTTGATCGAATAAACGGCTCCAGTGATGTAACTCGAATCGTCCTCCAGCAGGAATCTCACGACGCGCGCGACCTCTTCGGGACGCCCCAACCGCCGTTGCGGAATCTTTTCGACCACCTTCGCAAGCGCGGCCTCCGGAATCGCCGCCACCATTTCCGTTCCGATGAAGCCCGGCGCGACGCAGTTGACCGTGATCCCGCGCTGCGCCATCTCCAGCGCCAAACTCTTCGAGAAACCGAAGAGGCCGGCTTTGGAGGCCGCGTAGTTCGCCTGTCCGATGTTGCCGGTCTCGCCGATGACCGAGCTAATATTGACGATCCGGCCCGAGCCGCGCTCGATCATGTGCTCGAGCACGCCCTTGGTCATCTGAAACGCACCGGAGAGATTGACGTCGAGCACCTGGCGCCAATCGTCGACGCTCATCTTGCGCACCGTCTTATCGACGGTGATGCCGGCATTGTTGACGAGGTAATCGATCCGTCCGTGCTCGTCCATCACTTCTTTGATGACGCGGCTCACGTCGTCGGCTGAATCCACGCGCCCCTGATGCACCGAGACTTTGGCGCCCTTATCGTGCATCTGACCCTGAAACTTCTTGGCGCTCTCTCCGCCGCGGTTATAGCCGGCCGCAACGGCTGCGCCGCTGGTCGCCAGCATTTCGGTGATCGCCGCGCCGATTCCACGCGTACCGCCGGTTACCAAAGCTACTCTGCCTTCAAACACGTTCGCCTCCTTTTGCGCCGGGATTGGCCGCGGCGTGCGTTACGACCCTCTGCTCACGACCGTCCCCAAGGGAACGTAGAGCCCTCCGATCGTTTTGGTCGGCGAACCGCCCGCTGGGTAGCTCCAAATCCCCACGTTGCCCAGGCCGGAGTTCGGCCCAACGATCCTCGCACCGTCGATCCAGAACTGGACGACCGCGCTGCCGCCATTCAGGACGACCGAGCCGGCCGTCGTCCCTTTCTTCCGGCCGATCGAGAAGCGGTAGATCGTGTCGGAGGCCTCGTCGCCGACGGCGACATACTTGCCGTCCCACTGCACGCCGCCCGGCGCGACGATATTCTGATCGAGCGCGATGTCGACGAGCTTTTTACCGCCCCTGGGCAGCTCGGCAAAACCCGTCGTGCTCGCCTGCGTCAGACCGTCGACGAATAGGTTCCCGGCATCGTCAAAGCCGCAGAGCAGCATGCCGCCGATCGCCGCATCGCTATACCGCTGCTTTGGCTTCCCCTTTGCGCGTTCGTAGATCACGACGTTTCCCGCCCCGCTCCCGCTGGCCGCCGAGAAGTTCGTAACCGCGAGATTCCCGGTCGTCGGATCGACCGCGCACCCGAACGGAAAATATCCCGGGTCTTTGAGGGTCGCAGCCGGCGTCACGGCGCCGTGCGCGTACTCCACGATATCCAAACCGCCGGTGTTGGTGACGAACACGTTGCCTTTTCGGTCGACGCACTCACCGCCGGGGTCGATAAATCCGCCCAGCGTCTGCTTGAGGGCGCCGGCGGGATACGTGTAGACGTAAACGTTGCTCGTCTCGGTATCGGAAACGTACAGCAGCGCGCCCGCCTTGGCATCGGGCTGCCGCAGTCCAGCGCCGCGCGCCAAGTTTACCGGCGGCAATCCGGGCCCGATAAGACCCTGCACCGCGTCACCCTGAGCTTGCGGAAGCGCGCAGCCGCCGATCGTCAGGGCGGCCACGGCGGAGGCGGAGAGCGGAAAGAGACGTCTTACGAGACTCGCACCACGGTAGCCGGGGCGCCGGCACACGGTGCCCCGGCCACGAGCGGCGCTTGCCCACCCCCGTATCCTGTCAGTAGCGCCGCTGCCGCGAAAAAACTGAATTCGCGCGCCCTTCAGAAACACGAGCCGCTCCACTCTGAGCCCCTTCTCAGGGACCCAGGTCATTTATTTCCCCATCTTCGTGGGGAATCATGCGACCCTAGTTAATTTTTATTGGCCGCCCACACCCGACGGCTACGGCGTTCCTACTTGCCTAAAGCGTTGTCGGGGCTCACCGAGACCGGCCAACCGCCGGCGTTGGTCGTGAGCTTGTTGCTGAGGGTTGAGCCGTTCGGATAGGCAACGCTTTGGATGACGAACGGAGTGCCGGCTTCGAGGCTAACGTACAGCTGCTTATTGTCGCCGCTGAGCGCAAGCGCGAACGGATCTCCGGCCGTTACCGGAATCTCTTTCGATGCCTGCGTCGTGCCTTTCGGGAAGTACTCGATCTCGGCACCATAGAGCACGATGAGATTGCCTTCCTTGTCGACTTCGAGCGCACCCGGATACGGCGGGAGGCCGAGATCCGTACCGCTGGTAGATCCCGGAGCAAACTCTTCGACGCCTGACCCGGCTGCGTAGAGATTATCTTGCGAATCCGTCGCAAGGTACTCGGCGAACTGCGGAATCGTCAGTGAAGGAGACGTCTTCCCTTTCGGATAGACCGTGATCGTATCGTTGCCGACATTGGCGCAGTAAACCGTGCCGGCTGCATCAACCGTCAGTCCCGTGGGTGAATTCACGCCGTCGCTGATCGTCAGAAACGGCGTCATCGCTCCCGGTTTGTATCCGGTAATCGTGTTGTTGCCGATGTTGGTGGCATAGACGTTGCCTTGCTTGTCGACGAAGAGGCGCTCGGGGTTCGAAAGGCCGGTCGTGATCTGACCTTTTTCTTTTCCGTTAACGCCTTTGGCTGAGTAGATCGTGATCGTATTGGTATCGTAGTTGCCCCAATAGAT
>DATAQH010000055.1:0-9019 GCA_036264815.1 Candidatus Cybelea sp. | reverse complement strand
CGCAAGCGTTCGATGTTTTCCCGATGCTTCCAGAGGATCAGCAGCGCGGCGAAGACGCCGTAGGCCGTCTCCGGAAGGGAACGGGTGAAGAACCACAGCGCAAAGGGTGCCAGCACGCTGCCCAGCATCGAACCGACCGATGAGTAACGCGTTAGCGCCGCGCCGGCAAGCCAGCCCCCGACGGCGACGAGTCCGGCCGGCCAGCAGAGCGCGAAGATCGCGCCGAACGACGTCGCCACGCCCTTGCCGCCCCGGAAACGCAGCCAAGGAGAGTAGCAATGCCCCAAGACCGCTCCGGCGGCGACGAACGAGGCGAGAATCTCTTGCCCGGGCGGCAGCGGGTCGAAATCGAGGTGGCCGCGGAAGAGCCAGAGCACAAAGAGCGTCGGAACGAATCCTTTGAGCGCGTCGAGGAGCAAGACCGCAACGGCGCCGCCCTTTCCCAAAGTGCGCAGCGCGTTCATCGCGCCGATGTTGCCGGAGCCTTGCGTGCGGATATCGGTCCGGAAAAACGCCCTCCCGATCAGGTAGCCGAACGGAATCGAGCCGATCAAAAAAGCGCCGGCAAACGTTGCGATCACAACCGCAATCAGGATCGCGAGCAGCCCGTAGGCGACAGAATCCGAAAGGCCGATATCGCTCATATGGGGATCTCGGCGCGCTCGCGCCGAGGGCGGAACTCGAGCGTCAGCGGAACGCCTTCAAAATCGAAGTTCGAGCGCAACGTGTTTTCGAGAAAACGCTTGTAGTGCGTCTGCACCAAATCGGGATCGTTGCAGTGGAAGAGGAAGAGCGGCGGATGCGTCGCCGGCTGCGACGCGTAGTAGATGCGCAGCGCCTTTCCCGAGGAGATCGCGGGAGGGTGCGCGAGCACGGCGTCGCGGATCAACGCGTTGAGCTGCGGCGTGGGTACGCGCCGCTCGAGATTCTCGGCGACCTTCTCGACGACCGGCATCAGCGAGCCCAAGCGGCGCTGGGTTTTTGCCGAGAGAAACGTAACCGGTGCGAAGGCCGCAAACGGCAGTGCTTCGTGAACGGCACCCGTCAGGTCGCTGCGGCTGTAGTCGCCGCTCTGCTCGCGCACGAGATCCCACTTGTTGCCCACCACGATCAGGCCTTTGCGTTCCTCGATCGCGATGCCGGCCAAGCGCCGCTCCTGCGCTTGGATGCCGACCATCGCATCGAAGACCAGCAGCGCGATGTCGCAGCGGGCGATCGCGTTGAGCGAACGCAGCGCCGCATAGTATTCGATCGCACCGTGGGCCTTCGGCTTGCGGTGCACGCCGGCGGTATCGACGAGCCGAAAGGGGCGATCGTGCCAAAAGAATCGCGTATCGATCGCGTCGCGCGTCGTCCCGGGAGTCTGCGAGACCAGAGTGCGCTCCTCACCGAGCAGCGCGTTGACGAGCGAACTCTTCCCGACGTTCGGCCGCCCGATCACCGCAAGCGCAAGTTCGCCGTCGTAAGACGGCGAGGCGGGCTGTTCGGGTAAGAGTTCGACGATCCGGTCGAGCAAGTCGCCGGTGCCCTCCCCGTGAATCGCCGAGACCGCGACCGGCTCGCCGAAGCCGAGCCGGGAGAACTCCGCGTGAACCGAGGCCGACGCGTTGTCGGACTCGGCTTTGTTGGCAACGAGAACGAGCGGGCGCCGCTTGCGCCGCAGGATCGCGGCGACCTCCTCGTCGAGCGGATGGAGCCCGGTCTGAGCGTCGACGACCATCAGCACGACGTCGGCCTCCTCGGCTGCCGCCTCGGCCTGCCGGCGCGTCGCATCGGCGAGTTCGGCGCCATGCGCGACGTCGGCGCCGGGATCGATGCCGGCGGTGTCCACCAAGCTGAAGACGCGTGCCCGCCAGTCGCAGAGTGCGTAGAGCCGGTCGCGCGTTACGCCGGGCGTGTCCTCGACGATCGCCAAGCGGCGGCCGATCAGCCGGTTGAAGAGCGCGCTCTTTCCGACGTTCGGACGGCCGACGATTGCAACGGTAGCTGGGGCAAGCACGGCAGTTTCCTTTCTGACCGAGGGCGAACGAGACCCACGTGCCCCGGATCTATATCGAGACCTTCGGCTGCCAGATGAATGAGGCCGATTCTCGACACATCGCCGAACGCGCCGTCGCCGCCGGCTACAGCGTCGCAACCGCGCCGGAGGAGGCCAACGTCGTCGTTCTCAACACCTGCACGGTTCGCGATAACGCCGAACGCCGGGCGTACGGGCGCATGAATCACCTCAACGCGCTCAAGCGCGTCGACCCGAACCTGCGGTTGGTCGTCACCGGATGTTTGGCCGAGCAGGACCGCGACCGGATGAAGCGGCTCGCCCCGCACGTCGACGCGATCTTCGGTACGCGGGAGCTCAGCGAGCTCGGCGATCAGCTGGCTGCCTGGCAGCCGAGTTTCGCCGATGTCGATTTCAGCGACGACCGGATCTTGCTCGCGCCGCTCGGCGGCACGGCCGACGGCGTCACCGGCGCGTACACGCATCTGCGCGCGCAGGTGACGGTGCAGCGCGGCTGTTCGTACTACTGCACGTTCTGCATCGTTCCACACGTGCGCGGTCGCTTCGACCATCGGCCGGCGTCCGATATCATCGAGGAGACGCGCGACCGCGTCGCGCAAGGCGCTCGCGAGATCGTGCTCGTCGGTCAGACGGTCAATGCGTGGAAGGATCCGGCGACGAGCGAGGACTTTGGCGATCTCTGCCGCCGGCTCGTCGAACTGACCGGCATCGAACGGCTGAGCTTCATCTCGCCGCACCCCAAAGATTTCACCGAGAAAATACTCGACGACCTAGCCGCGATACCGCAGCTCAATCCGCGGATTCACCTGCCGCTGCAATCGGGCAGTAACGCGATGCTGCGGCGAATGAACCGTAAGTACACGCTCGAGCGTTTCGACGAGATCGTCGCGGGCATCCGGCGGCGCGTGCCGGATTGCGCGATCACGACCGACCTCATCGTTGGCTTTCCCGGCGAAACCGAGGAGGATTTTGCCGCGACACTCGGCTATGTGAAAGGCGGGGCCTTTGCCAACGCGTTTACCTTCATCTACTCGATTCGGCGCGGGACGCCGGCGGCTCACTGGGTGCAAGTGCCAAAAGAGATCGCACTCGAGCGTTTCCAAAGATTGCTGCAAGCGCAGAACGACGTCACCTGCGCCTATCACGAGCGCCGGAAAGGCGCAACGGTGCGCGCCCTCATCGTCGGCGATTCGAAGAAAGACGCGAATAAAGTGACTGCCAAAGCGCTCGACAACGTGACGATCGTCGCCCCCAAACCGGCGGATTATCCGTACGACGGGACGCCCTGGCTCGACGTTGCCGTCGAAAGCGCACACGTCTGGGGTTGCGCGGGCACAATCGTCGGACGGGCCGCGCGCTGGAGCGATCCCGCGCTGCCCGCCAAGCGTCCGCTGCTCGATCTGGTGGCGACGGCATAGGCGGTGCCACGCCGGCTCGCGCGCGCGCTCGGTCCGATCGCGGGACTCACGTTGGGAGCCTGCACGTTTGCGGGCCCGAATCTTCCCATCACAAGCGTCGCACCCGCGGCGCATCGTGCGAGCGGTGCATCGACCGAGTTCGTCGGATTCTGGGAATCGTGGTCGGACACCAACCGCAACGACGCGTTCTACCGTCTGCAGAGCGTGCCGGGATCGGTTACGTCGGTCGACGTCGCCTTCAGCATCGCCGACGGCAACGAGATCTCGCCGCCGCAGAATACCTATCCGCTTCAGCCCGGCGCGAAGCGGGTCCACGCCCGCGGCGGCCGGCTCCTGCTCTCGTTCGGGGGTGCGACGTCGCCGTTCGACATCACCGATCCGCCGCTCTTTGCGGCGAACCTGCGTACGTACGCCAAGGCGCACCCGAAGCTGTACGATGGTTTCGACTTCGATGACGAGGTTATCCCGAGCAACGGACCGCAGCAGCTCGTCGATGTTATTCTGGCGGTGCGCCAGGCCTTCCCCAGCGCGGTCATCTCTTTCGACGCGTTCGTCGACGGCGCCGATGCGCAGCCCGGGAGCGGCCACCAAGGCGAGGATATTCCAGTGATCGAGCAGGCCGGCTCGGCGATCGACTACGTCAACGTCATGGCCTACGACCAGTACGGTTGGAAGCCGCCGGGGGATCCGAACTGCAGCTACCAAGAGGGCTCGCAGGACGATTGCCGGCTCGACGTACTCAAGCAGTTTGCCTCGATCCAGCAATCCGGCGGCGGGGATTTCTCCGAGAAGAAGATCGTGCTCGGGCTGATGATCGGCGAGGCCGACGACGGCGAGGTGATTACCGCGAAGGACGCCTCCGGTTACGCGCGCGAGATCAGACGGCGTGGCTATCGCGGCATGATGATCTGGGACCTGGATCGCGATAATCCGCAGGCGCCGCCCAACGGCACCGGAGATCCAAAAGGGACCTACGTTCACGCGATTGCGCACGCCTTGGGTACGAAAGGTCAACGGCGCTGATCAAGTACTCGCCGATGCTCGAGCAGTACTTCGGGATGAAAGCGCGGCATCCGGAAGCGATCCTGCTCTCGCGCGTCGGCGACTTCTACGAAGCCTACGGTGAAGACGCGGAGACGATCGCGCCGGCGCTGCAGATCGCGCTCACCAGCAAAGAGGCCGGCGCAGGCCAGCGCGTGGCGATGGCGGGCGTCCCGCATCACGCGCTGAGCGGCTATCTGGCGAAGCTCGTGCAACAGCACTTCGTCGTCGCACTCGCGGAGCAGCTCGAGGTGCCGCAGCCGAATCGGCTGGTGCGCCGCGACGTCGTCCGTCTGGTGACGCCCGGGACGCTGATCGAAGAGCAGCTGCTCGACGGGAAGCAGAACAACTATCTTGCCGCAGTTGCGATTGCGGGCGAAACCTTCGCGATCGCGTACGCGGACGTTTCGACGAGCTACTCGGCGGCGACCGCAATCGCGGGCGAGAACGCCTACGACGAACTGCTCGCCGAACTGGCGCGCATTGCGCCGGCCGAGATTCTCGCCGACGTTCCCGGCGAGATGCGCGTTGCGATCGCGTCTGCGGTGGAGAGCGCCGGCGCGCGCCTCGCCACTCCCGGAATCGGCCTCGTCGAGGCCCGCGAGCGTTCGAGTTTCGCCGGTTTTTCGCTGGAAGAGTCGCACGCGATCCATCGCGCGCTCGACGCGCTCCGGGGTTTCGTCAAGCGTACGGGCGTCAGCAACGGGCAACGCAGCCTCGGCGAGCCGGAGCTCTATCGCCGCCAGGAGTTCCTCGTTCTCGATCCCGCCACGCGCAAACACCTGGAGCTGACGCGCGCGCAGGGCGCGAACCCGCGCGCGACGCTGCTGGCAACGCTCGATCTCTGTGCGACCGCGATGGGATCGCGGATGCTGACGCGCTGGATTCTCGCGCCGCTGGTCGAAGCCGTCACGATCGCGCGGCGCCAAGAGGCGGTTGCGGCGCTCGTCGAGCAGCACGCTCGGCGCGAATCGATGCGGGAGATCCTTCGCGGGGTCTTCGATCTCGAGCGAATCGCACAAAAGATTCGCTGCCGGCGCGCGACGCCACGCGATATCGCCTCCTTGCGGCGAACGCTGGAAATGATCGGACCGCTGCGCGCGGCGGCGGTCGCGCCGATCGAACCATTGCTCGCGTGCGTCGAGGATTTTGCGGAGCTGCGGCGCGACCTCGAACGCACGCTCGTCGACGAGCCGCCCGCGCAGCTCGGTGACGGCGGCGTGGTGCGGCCGGAGGCCGATCCCGAGCTTGCCGAGTGCGTCGCGCTCCGTTCCGACGCTCGCTCGCGGCTCTCCGCACTCGAACAGCGGGAACGGGAGCGCACCGGAATCAAGAGCCTCAAGGTCAAGTACGCCAGTACGTTCGGCTACGCGATCGAAGTCGCGAAGAGTTACGCCGAGGCGGTACCGCCGGACTACGTTCGCAAGCAGACGCTGACAACCGGCGAGCGCTACATCACGCCGGAGCTCAAGGAGCTGGAGCTCGCCATCTCGACCGCGCAGACGCGCCAGGAGCGGCTCGAGCGGCAACTCTTCGAAGCGCTCGTCGAGCGGGTCGCCGCGGCGGCCGACCCGCTCTCGCGCGCCGCGTGCGCGATCGCGCAGGTAGACGCGCTCGGCGCGCTGGCGCAGTGCGCCGCCGAGCGCGGATACGTGCGGCCCGCGTTTGTCGAGGAGAGCGTCGTAGCAATCGAAGAGGGACGCCATCCGGTGATGGAGATGCTCCTCTGCGCGAACTTCGTTCCCAACGACCTGCAGCTGCGCGTCGACGATCATCGCTTCATCTTGCTTACCGGGCCGAACATGGGCGGCAAATCGACCTACTTGCGTCAAGCCGGCCTGCTGACGATCATGGCGCAGATCGGCTCGTTCGTTCCCGCCAAGCGCATGACGCTCGGTGCCGTCGACCGGATCTTTACGCGGATCGGGGCGGGCGACGACCTCGCCTCCGGGCAGTCGACCTTCTACATGGAAATGGCCGAGGCGGCGAACATCCTGCGGCGCAGCACGTCGCGTTCGCTGCTGCTGATCGACGAGGTCGGGCGCGGCACGGGAACGCTCGACGGCTTGGCCATCGCGCAAGCGATTTGCGAGTTCTTACTGGGTCTGGAGAACCAGGCGCCGCTGGCCCTCTTTGCGACCCACTTCCACGAGTTGTGCTCGCTCGCCGATCATTGGAGCGTCGTCGCGAACTATCACATAACGGCGGTGGAAAACACCGCGCGCGGTGGAGCGCCGGTCTTCTCGCATCGCGTGCAGCCAGGAAGCTCCTCGCGGTCGTTTGGAATCGAAGTTGCGCGCATGGCCGGCCTGCCCGACGCGGTGATCGAGCGCGCCGCGGAGATCGCCGACGCGCTCTCGGGCGACCCCGATATCGAAACGCGCGTGCCGCTGCGCAAGCGAATGTCCAAACGCCCCCCGCCCGAACGGCAGCTGACCTTTCTATGACGCGCACGCTGGGGCTCTGCGCCGCGCTCTTGGCGGCGGCGATCGCCGATCCGCTGGTGGAGTTCGCCTCGAACTCCGGCTGCTTCGGACCCGGGAACTTCACCGATCGCAGCAATCTCG
Organism: Candidatus Cybelea sp.; assembly: GCA_036264815.1. GTDB lineage: Bacteria > Vulcanimicrobiota > Vulcanimicrobiia > Vulcanimicrobiales > Vulcanimicrobiaceae > Cybelea. Next base: position 1,976 of record DATAQH010000055.1, on the reverse strand, counting down.
ACGTCGGCCCGGTCTTCGCGCTCGGCATCGCAACTTTGGTGTTCTGTATGGTGCGGCAGGCGCGAAAGCTCGCGGCCCGCAACTCGGCGCCGCCACCGCTGACCAGATTCATACCGGGGATCTTTGCCGCACAGCTGCTGGCGCTCTTCGGGATGGAGTCGACGGAGCAGCTGCTTCTGCACGGCCACCTGCTCGGGCTGCAGATTTGGCTCGGCGCCCCCGCGCCTTTCAGCCTCGGCGTTCACGCAGTGGTCTGCGTGGCGGTTTCCGCCTGGATGGCCCGTTCGGCAATGCGGCTGGCGGAGACGACGCTGCGCGTCCTGCGGCTCTTCGAGCGGACCGCGCGACTGGCCATCGATGTGGCAGCCGCCGCTACGGCGCGGCCGGACACGCCGCGCTGCTTGAACGATCTCGCCCCGATCCTCTGCCGAATCGGCGAACGCGCGCCCCCCGCGCTGCAAAACTAAACAGCACTTTTTTCTGGGGGAATGCAATGTTCAATCAGGCGTGGTTTCGAACTGCCGCCGTCGTTGGCGTCGCCATCGTCGCGGTCGCGGCAGGCTTTTTGATCTTGCGCGGAACGATCCGTCAACAGATCGTAACGCAGGCAGCGAAACGTTCGTTCGGGCAGCTGAAGCTCAACCTGCTGATTCTCGGTTACCAAGCCGACGAAATGACGACCGACACGATCATCCTGGCGCATCTCGACGTCGACCGCCGCACCGCGACGCTCGTCTCGATACCGCGCGACACCTGGAGCTTCGTGCCGAAGGGCGGCTTCACGAAGATCAACGCGGCCTACGCATACGGCGGCGCGCACGCGACGGCGGCGGTCGTCAGTAAGCTGATGGGAGGCGTTCCGATCGATGCGATCGTCGCACTCCAGCCGGAGGGAGCGTCGGCGATCGTCGACGCCATGGGCGGCCTGGACGTGGACGTGGACGAGAACATGGACTACGACGACCAAAACGGCGCTCTGCACATCCACTTGCGCCAAGGGCGGCAGCACCTCGACGGCGATCGGGTAGCGGGTTACGTGCGGTTTCGCCACGACGCGGCATCGGATTTCGGCCGCGTCAAGCGGCAGCAGCAGGTGCTCAAAGTGATGATCGATCAGTTGAGCCGGCCGAAGGAATGGGCGAAGCTCCCTGCGATCCTCAAGCTCGCGCGCAAGAGTATCAACTCGACGCTCTCGGACCGTCAGCTCCTCTCGCTGCTGACGATTTATCGCAACGTTCCCGACGAGAACGTTCGCTCGTTCACGCTGCCGGCGAAAGCGGGCTGGGTCGGCGACGCATCGGTGGTATTCGCCGATCAGCGCTGGACGAAGCTGATCGGCAGGCTGCTTTTCGCAAAGCACGACCCGCCGCAAGACGAAGTCCTGGTCGTCAATGCGACCGGCGACGCCACCTTCGATCGGACGCTGGTCGGCGCTCTGCGCGGCGCCGGCTGGAACGTCCCGACGTTCGTCGACGAGCGCGTGAAGCGAAAAAGCATCGTGCTGGGCGCATCGGCCGCGGCGGTCAGCCTCGCGCGTACGTTCTCGACGGCCGTTGCGCCGGGTCCGAAGACCGCGCTCATCATCGGGGCAGATCTGGCTCCGGAGACCCCGTAGCCCGGTGCGGTTCGAAGCGCTAACTTCCCAGCGAGGGGAAGATTTGCTGGGCGGTCGAGATGACGGTTAGAATCCCGACGACGACGGCGGTCGTCCAAGCGATGACGTTAAAGAGCGGGCCGTTCGTCCACTTGCCCATGAGCTTCTTGTTGTTGATCAGCAGGAGCATCAAGACGAGGACGATCGGCAGGAGCATGCCGTTGAGGACCTGGGAGTAGAAGATGATCGGGACCAGCGGCGCACCCGGAACGATCACGGTGCCGGCGCCGATGACGATCAGGACGAGGTAAAAGCCGTAGAAGACCGGCGCCTCAGAGAAGCGGTGCTCGACTCCGCGCTCGAAGCCGAACGCCTCGCAGAC
>DATAQH010000021.1:0-2246 GCA_036264815.1 Candidatus Cybelea sp. | reverse complement strand
GGTTTTGCGGTCGTGCCGCTCGTATAGAGCAGGAAGAGCAGGTCCTCGGCGTTCATCGGCTCGGGCGCGCACTCTGCCGCCTGCCCCGCGACGAGCTCGTCCCACCAGACGTCGCGGCGTTCGTGCATGGAGACCTCGTCCCCGATTCGTCGCGCGACGATGCAGTGCCTGATCGAAGGCGTGCGCTCCATGGCGATGTCGCAGTTGCGTTTGAGCGGCACCTTGTTCCCCCGTCGCCAGCCGTAATCTGCGGTGATCAGGGCGACGCAGCTCGCGTCGTTGACGCGGTCGACGATCGATTCGGGCGAGAAACCGCCGAAGATCACCGAGTGCGGCGCGCCGATTCGCGCGCAGGCAAGCAACGCAACCGGCAGCTCCGGTACCATCGGCATGTAGATCGCGATGCGGTCGCCCTTCTTGATGCCAAGCGAACGCAGACCATTGGCAAAGCGGTTAACGTCCGCGAGCAGCTGCGCGTAGGTGATCGTCCGCCGATCCCCCGGCTCCCCCTCGAAATAGAACGCGATTTTCTCGCCGCGCCCGGCGCGGACGTGCCGGTCGAGGCAGTTGACCGAGACGTTGAGCTCGCCGTCGCCGAACCACTTTGCGAACGGCTCGTTCCACTCGAGCGTCTTCGTGAACGGCTTGCTCCACTCGAGTTTGCGCGCCCACCCTGCCCAGAAAGCGAGGTAGTCCCGTTCGGCTTGCTCGTAAAGCCCGGCGCTCGCGTTCGCTTGCTCCGCGAATTCCGGGGACGGTGGAAAGCGGCGGCTCTCCTCAAAGAGCGCTTCGATGGCATGGCTCATGAGGCGACTTACGAGGGCCGAACGGTCATGCCTGCCGAAGTTCTACGTCAGGAAACCATGCTGGCTGCACTCGTCCTCGCGGCGCTCATCGCGCCGGCGCAAACGGGGCTCGCAACGATTCGATACGATGCACCCCCGCCCAATTTTGCGATTCCAACAAAGCGCGGAACGCGTTATCTTTCCGACCTGCGCGGCCGCGTCGTTATCGTCGATTTTTGGGCTAGCTGGTGCGATGTCTGCACGAAAGAGCTGCGCGATTTCGTTCGCGCGAAAAAACTCTACGGCGACCGCGTCGACGTCGTTACGATCTCGAATGAAGACCCGGGCGTCGCGGCGAGCTATCTACAAACGTGGGAGATACACTTGCCGCTCGTCGAGGACGCGCAAGGCGCCATCTCGCGGCTCTACTCGGTCTCGAAGATTCCGGTCACCCTCGTCATCGACCCCAACGGCGCCGTTTCATACGTGTCGGTCGGCGGCCTGAGCTGGGAAGAGCTCGTCCAAGCAATCGAGCGCGCCCAAGCATCCCCTACCGCTAGCACTCGGGCCTCCGGAGTGCTACAGTAGGGGGCGTGACAGAAAGCGGCGGCCTCGACAAGCGGAAGGCCTATATCCTGGCGACGGTCGTCTACGAATATATCGCAACCGCGGAACCGGTCGGCTCCCAGGTGCTCACCCAGAAGTACAACCTCGGTATCAGCTCGGCGACCGTCCGCAACGAGATGGCGGAGCTTGAAGCGGGCGGGTATTTGACCCAGCCTCATACCTCGGCCGGGAGGATTCCCTCGGACGCCGGCTATCGCACCTACGTCGACCAGTTGATGCAGCCCGAGGAATTGAACCAGAACGAACGGCGCCGCATCCGAGACGAGCTATCCGACGCAGCCCGCGAGCTCGACGAGATCATCGACCATACGACACGCCTGCTTGGCCGGCTTTCCAACAATCTCGCCTTCGTCACCAAGCCTCAGCAAGAGACGCCCAGCTTCAAGCACATCCAACTGATCTGGCTCTCTCCGCACACCGGCGTGGCGATCGTCGTCACTTCGCTCGGCGTTGCCGCGCAGAGTCTCTTCGAACTCGGCGCCGAGGTGCAGCCCGACGACCTCACCCGCTTTTCCAATGCGCTCAACGCGCGGCTTGCCGATCGCTCGATGCGCGACGTGACCGAACCCGAGATCGCCCGCGCGGCCTCGCAGGCGCGCGTCTCCGACGATCTGCGCGTTGCGGTTGTCAACGCCTGCCTGTCTGCGCGTTCGAGCGAACAGCCGACGATCGCCGATGCCGGCGCGCAGAATCTCCTCGATCAGCCGGAATTTCAGGATTTGCGCAAGCTGCGCTCGATTCTGCGAATCGTCGAGGAGCAGAAGACGCTCTACCGACTCGTTGCCGACGCGATGACCGCCGACGCCGCCAGCGTCAAGATCGGGCACGAGCTCG
>DATAQH010000382.1:0-2061 GCA_036264815.1 Candidatus Cybelea sp. | reverse complement strand
GTGCTCTTCGTCGATCTCGATCTTGTTGACGTGCTGTAGCGGACGGGCATCGAGCAGCTCGGGATGCGTCGCTTGTCCGGTGCGGCGCGTGTAGTTTCGTAAAGCGGTAAGGTCGATCGTCTCCATAGAGGCTCTTCGATTCCCGCGCCCTGCGGGTGCGGCCTCCGTTGGTATCAAAAGAGCAGAGCATGCAGACGGCGATCGGCGTCGATCTCGGCGGCAGTCACGTAACGGCTGCCGTCGTAACCGAAGATGGGAAGATCCACAGCCAGCACGAGGAGGACCTCGAGGACCTTCGCTTCGACTCCGTGGTCGGTGCGATCGAAGAGATGGTCTCGCTCGCGCTGCGCGATGCCGGGCAGGTTTGCGGAATCGGTATTGGCTCCCCGGGGAACATCGACGCGGCTTCCGGCGCCGTGCTCTACAGCCCGAACTTCGGCTGGGAGAACCAGCCGTTAGGTGAGGCGCTGCGCAAGAAGTTCTCGGTTCCCGTCTACGTCGCCAACGACGCCCGATGTGCGACCCTGGGAGAGTATGCGTTCGGCACCGGCCGCGGGACGAAAGATTTTGCGCTTTTGACGCTGGGAACGGGCATCGGCGGCGGGATCGTCGCGGGCGGCGAGCTGATCCTCGGCTACCGTTGGGGCGCCGGCGAGATCGGCCATCATCAAATTCGGCCGACCGACGGTTTTGTGTGCGGCTGCGGAAAGATCGGCTGCTTCGAGGCTCAGGCTTCGGGAACTGGTCTGATCCGCCACGCCTTTGCCGTCGCGCCTTCGTTTCCGCGCAGCACGATGCTCGACGCTGCGCGCGACAAGCTCAGTTCGAAGAAGATTCGCAAAGCGGCGCAGGCTGGTGATGGCCACGCGATGGCCGCCTGGAAGCGTTTTACCGCCGATCTCGCGATCGGGCTGGCGAATATCATCGCGTTCGTGAACCCCGAGAAGATCGCCCTCGGCGGCGGGGTCTCAAGTGCGGAGGACTACCTGCTCGACGCCGTTCGCGGTCCGGTCGATACGCTGACCACGATGGTACCGAAAGGGACGACGGAGATCGTGATTGCGTCGCTGGGGAACGACGCGGGTCAGGTCGGCGCGGCGACGATGGCGCTGCGCGGCGGATTGGTGGCCGGAGATGCGGTTGCGATATAGACTTCTTTTTCTTGCCGTCCTGCTCGCGGTCGGCGGCTTGCCCGCGCGTTCTCAGTCCGGTGATGGGATTCACAAGATCCGCCACATCGTCATCATCATGCAAGAGAATCGCTCGTTCGATACGTATTTCGGGACGTTTCCCGGCGCGGACGGCATCCCGATGACCAACGGCGTACCCTCGGCGTGCATTCCCAATCCGCGCGGGGGCAACTGCGTGCGGCCGTTCTACGACACGAGAGATGTCGATCGCGGCGGTCCGCACAACGCGAAGGCGGCCGTTGGCGATGTCGACGGGGGAAGAATGGACGGTTTCCTCGAGCAGGCGCGTCGCGGGCGGCGAGGCTGCGCCGATCCCAATGCGCCGAACTGCTCGGGCGCGCCCGACGTAATGGGATATCACGACGGCCGCCAGCTTGCCAACTACTGGCGCTACGCGCGCGACTACGTGCTGCAGGATAAGCTCTTCGAACCGAATGCGTCCTGGAGCCTTCCGCAGCATTTATTCATGGTTTCGGAATGGTCGGCGGCGTGCTCGCATATCGGCGACCCCATGAGCTGCGTCAACGAACTGCAGCGTCCCGATTACCCGCCGGATTTCGACAAGCGCAACCGTCGGGTCCACGAGCCGGGGCGCCCGGACTACGCGTGGACCGACCTCACGTACCTGCTGCACGCGCGTCACGTCAGCTGGGCCTACTACATCATGTCCGGTACCGCCCCCGACTGCGTCAACAACCAAGAGGATTGCGCGCCGATGGACCAGCGCTATCACACCCCGGGGATCTGGAACGTTCTGCCCTATTTCGATACGGTCAAAAAGGACGGCGAACTCGGGAACATCCGCGACCTACGCGATTTTTACACGGCCGCGCATGACGGTACGCTTCCCGGCGTCGTCTGGATTTGCCCG
>DATAQH010000371.1:0-2070 GCA_036264815.1 Candidatus Cybelea sp. | reverse complement strand
CAAAGCGATTGGCCCCGAAGCGATGAGGGCGAGGACGAGTAGTCTATGTTGTTCATTTAGGGAAGGTGGGACTCGAACCCACATGAGTTGCCTCGGCCGCTTTTGAGGCGGCTGCGTCTGCCATTCCGCCACTTCCCCGCGGAGCTACGGCTGATTCGCGTCGAGCAGGCGGCGGGCCTCGGCGGCGTCTCGGACGCTGCGAAGCCCTAAACGCAGCTCGGCCGAACGCCGAGCAAAAACCAACGTAACCAGCTCGGCGCCGCGCGTCTGCCGCAGGTCGATATGGGCCACGTCGTCGTGGCGCCAGCGTAGCGTGACGAGGCGATTTGCGTGCAGCAAGCCGAGCCCGTCGTCGCCCGCTGCCTTCAGCAGCTGGTCGTGTGCACTGAAGGCGAAGCCCGAGACGCTCTCGAGGCGCGCCGCCGACCGCGCGTCGTGCGGTTGCATCTGCTCGTCCACCACCAGTTCGCTGCTGCCTCCGGTAAGGGACATCGTCCGCGTAAACGTTCCGCCGCCCTGCGGCAGATCGGGTGCGTCGTACGAACAACTGACGCGCGTCGTGGTCGTCGTGTCCTGATTCGTGCACGAGTAAGCACGGTTAAACGTGCCGGCAGGCAACGGGTGCGTGTAGGTACCGATGTAGTCGCGGGGCGATACCGGAGGCTGCGGATCGGTTGCATCTCGCAGAAGCCCGATGCTCGTCGCGGCGTTGCTGCGGCGCTCGCCGAGTTCGGCGATGCGCGCGCCGGCAAATGGCGCGAAGACCACGCGAAGATGGGAGTTCGCGAGCGTCGTTCCCTCGGGATCTCGGAACGGCGGGGGCGTCCCGAGACTCGGTGACGGTGGCGCGGAGATCGGCGGGGCGCTCACTCCCACCGCCACGACGCGCGTGCCCCCACCCGGTAACGTAAATGCCGCCGTCGTGATGCGGCGATGAAAGAGGCTGACGCGGATCGAGTTGAAACGGCGGCGCCCCGTACCGGGATTCGTCGCGATGAGAAAGCCGTACGATGAATCGTTGGCGCGCAGAATCGTGACGTTGGGAGGCTTGCGGGTCGACGCCCGCACCGAAGCCGGATCGAAGGCGAGCCTTCCAGCTGCGCGAAGCTGCTCGATGCGCTCCGCCCCGTTCTTCGAGATCCGCTGCATCAGCGCGCTCGATGCAGAGAGGGGAAGAAGAAGCGATCTCGCGGTGTTCGCCGAGCCATTTCCCAGGTCGGCGAGCGTGCAGGTCAGACCGCGAGCGTTGCACGAGCGCTGCATCGCGATCGTTGCCGCAGCCAGGGCCGCAAAGTCGTCGTTACTCAAGCTGCCGGGGGCGAAGAGCGTCGGCGGCCAGATAATCGCCGCGTCGGCTTCGACATGCGTCCGCGCGAGCAGCGCGCCGTAACGGCGAATGATGTCGCCGAAGGCGCGTGTCGGCGCGTAGCGTTTGGAGGCCCGCAGATCGACGGTAAGCGCCGCGTCCCAGCCGTACGACCAGTTCGCCCAGGGCGCTTCCCAGCCGTGCGGATAGATCGTATCCTGAACCGGGAAGTTGACGATTCCGTGCGCGCCGTCGCGTAGCAGCTCCGCGAGCGCAAGCGATGTGCTGACGGCATCGCTAGGGCGGGGAGCGGCCTCATCGGCGCCCTGGAGCCATCCGGCTTGGAATTCGGACTGCATCAGCGGAAGCGCAGCTTGCGTTTGAAGCAAACCGGTGGCAAAGTCGAGATCGGCGAGATCGTGGGCGGTGATGCGATCCGATCCGCTTTGATACCAGTTGCCCCACGCCCACTGCGGCGAAGCGCTGGGGACCTTCATCTCGTAGGTATTGATGAAAAGCGGAACGCGCGGTCCGACGACGTCGCGCACGTTCTTGCGCAGCCAGTCGATGTAATCGTGCCAGTGCGGCGCGGGCCACGTGTCGTTGTCCAGATAGGCGCCTTGGTCGTCGTCGAGCGCGATGGCGATGACGTCTTCGCTATAGGGTTCGACGGTATGCAGCACGTCGTGCAGCCACTGGCCCGCTTCGGTGAGATGCGTGGCATTGCCGAGCCACTCCGCGGCGGCGGCATCGGCGTGCGCGTT
>DATAQH010000344.1:0-2378 GCA_036264815.1 Candidatus Cybelea sp. | reverse complement strand
GAAATCTTTGGCGAGTTAAACGACTGCCCACCCGGCCATAAGCGATTCTTTTTCAAGAAAGTCATCTGAAAGCGCCGCTTCGGCGACTTCGTTAACGGTTTCTTCAGGCATTCGGCGCTAGCGCGTTTGGGTCAAAAGGGCCTTGAACGCGCGCTGCACGCAGAGTAGGCTGCCAGTACTGGACCCTGACGTCAGTCGGCGGTCAGAAAGAGCGCAGGCAGCGTTTCAACTTTTTTTGCAGGCTTAGCCAGAGGAGGCTGACGTGGCGCACGTCATCTATAACGGAAACGGTTCGGACGGTGGTCAGGTCCCCGTCGATTCTAACACCTACGCTGCGGGCAACAACGTCAACGTTGCCGGCAACGATTCAACCAAAGCTCCACACGAGCAGAACGATTCCAACAACAATCCAGATAACATCGTCACCGGCAACCTCTCGCGGAGCGGCGCCGTCTTTCTCTATTGGAACACGGCAGCGGACGGCAGCGGCACGATCCACGGTTCGCCGGCCGATTCGAAATTCAATTTCCCGAATCAAACGACGGACCTAACGCTCTTTGCGGTCTGGGGCGTAACGACCGGCCTCACAAACGGCGGCGTTACCACGCACTACGCGTTCTTCTACGACGAGCACCTCGGTGGTCCAGGGGGCATCGAGCCTGCGCGCACCAACTCGGTGATCGCCGTCTGCGAATCCGACTTCAACTGGATGCAGACGCAGTTCGCGGGCGTCACCATTACGATGACGCTGCCGATCCCGACCCACGTCACCGCCGTCGGCGGCGGCGCCAGTTGGGGGCCGCCCCTTACGCTGAAGCCCGGCGGCGGCGACGCGAACTCCATTCGTGCGCTCATCGTGGCCGAAGTCGTCGAGATGCTGATGTTGGCCCAACACAAGGGTTGGGGATTTTCCAGCGGAGTTGGCGACGAGGAGAGCTGCGGCGAAGGCCTGTCGCTTTTCTTAACGGTGCAGTTCCAGCTCAGCCACGGACTGAGCGGTCTCTTCAATACCGGTAGCCCCGTCAGCTGGCTCGACAGCTCGCTGCCCCCCGGAAACCCCGCTTCCACCGAGTTCGACGGCACGACCCATTTCGGGGCGCGCAAGGACTACGTCAACTCGACGCTCCCGTTTCCCGGCAACGGCCCGGGGACCGGGTGCTCGCTGCTCTTTATCTACTACCTCTTCCATCAGCTTGGATTCTCGATCCCGAGCATCATCGCCGCCGCACCGGGTCTCGACTCGAACGGCAACCCGATCGATGGAGCGTGTCTGCGCGGAGTCTATCAAAATCTAACCGGCGACACGACCGATCCGTTTCCGTACTTCGCGAGCCTACTGGCTGCGGCGTTCCCGCCGGATCAGGCAGCCTCGATTCCCGGGCCGAACACCGACGATCCGTGGCCGCTTGGGATACTGAGTTTCGTCGGCTCTAAAAACACGTGGGGAGAGGACGAGATCCACGACATCATCAATCACGGCGGAGCCTACCCCGACGGCCTGTACGTTGCGCTGGACGGTTTCAGCCGCAACATCGTCGGCGGAGCGCTGCCTTCAAACCCGGCGATTGCTTTCGGCGGCGTCTCGTCTGGGCGCTCCACGCAGCTTCCGAACGTGTACTTTCAAAGCAGCAATCCCAAGGTTCCACAGCAGATCGTCTTCGCGTACGACGTCAAGTTCGCGAATCCGCTCGGCGCGTTCCCATTGACTGGTGAAACTCCGGCGGCGGTTACTTCGTCGGTGACCGTGCTCGGAAAGGCACTCGCGGCGTCGACCGAGTTCTTTTTCCTTGCCGGCGCCGACCCGTACTTTACCAACGTTATTCAAGATCCGTCGGACCCGACGAAGCTCACCGTGCCGTGGCTCAGCGAAGACCTGCGCGTTTTCACGGCCACGCCGGGTGCGTCTCACGTTCCCGTACCCGGCGGCCCGACATTCGTCGAAAACAGCCCGGGTCTCGGTCATTTCGACGTTGACGGTGCGTATACGTACGTTCAAGCGCTCTTGCAGCATCTCAATCAAAACTACGGCGATCCCGGCGGCGTCGATCCGTTCTTGCCCGGCAGCAACGTCATTCCGCAGCAACAGGGCGAGTTCGCGGGCGACTCCTCGGTCACGCCGTTCTCTTTCGCCAACTTTGCCTTCCACAATAACTACAGCTTCGCGATCGCCCGAGTGCGTCTGAAAGGATCGCAAGGATCTGCGCACGCGGCGGAGGGCGTCAAGGTGTTCTTCCGGCTCTGGGGCACGCAGACCGCCGACACGCAGTGGGACCCCTCGTCGACCTATCTCAGCGACAACGATGGCGGCGGAAATCCGCTCTGGCCGCTTGCGCCTTCCGACAATCACACGATTCCATTCTTTGCAACGAGCGCACAGC
>DATAQH010000312.1:0-13097 GCA_036264815.1 Candidatus Cybelea sp. | reverse complement strand
CGCGCTCGCGCGGCGATCGAGAGCGTCGCGGAACCGGCTGGATTGCACGTCGAGGCGATGGCGCTGGGAATCGTCGCGCTCGTCGACCATGCGATGGCGAAGGTTCTACGAATCGTCACCGTCGAGCGCGGGATCGATCCGCGCGACTTTACGCTGGTCGCATTCGGCGGCGGCGGCCCGCTACACGTCTGCGCGTTGGCCGAAGAGCTCGGAATCGCGCGCGTCGTGGTGCCCGCGCATCCCGGGCTCTTCTCAGCGACCGGACTGCTCGACGCGGTGCTCGTAGAGACGGAGCTGCACCCGCTCTTGCAGACGACGGCACAGATGGATCATTGGGCTGCCGAGAGGTGGTTCGCGCAAAGCGAATCGCGAGCCGCGCAAGCGCTCGCCGAGCAGGGAGCTCGCGCGGAGAGCATCGCTTTTCGCCGGCAATACGACGCCCGTTATCAAGGCCAGAGCTTTGAGCTGACGATCGACCACGACGCCTCGCCGGAAGCGATCGCGCGGCGCTTTCACGACGCTCATCGCACCCGCTATGGCTACGACGTCCGCGGCGAGTCGGTCGAGTTGGTGAATGCGAAGCTGACCGGCGTTGGAAGTCTCCCCTTTGCGCGGGAGTTCGATGCCGCACCCCAGGCGCGGAGCGGCGATGGCGACGGAGCAGTCGCGCGCAAGGTTTACGTCGCCGGCGGTTTCGTCGACGTTCCCGTCCTGCAGCGTCCGCTGCTCGAGGACGGCCGGCGCGTCGAGGGGCCGGCAATCGTCGAGGAATACGACAGCACGACGTACGTGCCGCCGGGATGGTCGCTCGCCGTCGACGCAGAGATGCTGCGGCTCGAGAGGCCGATCGCATGATCGATCCGATCACCGTCGAGATCGTCAAGGGCGCGCTCGTCTACGCCGGTGAGGAGATGGGCATCACCGTTCGCAACAGCGCCTACTCGCCGAACATCAAAGAACGGCTCGACCATTCCTGTGCGCTATTCGATCGCTTCGGGCGCCTGGTCGCGCAAGCCGAACACATCCCGGTGCACCTCGGCTCGCTGCCGTGGGGATTGAAGCGGGTCCTCGAGCGCATCGAGCGAGAGTTCGGCGGCGTACGCGAAGGTGAGATGTGGGTGGCGAACGATCCGTACCTCACCGGCACGCACCTCAACGACGTGACCGTGCTGCGCCCGATCTTCTATCAAGGGAGTCTCGCCGGCTACGCCGCCAATAAAGCACATCATGCAGACGTCGGCGGCGCCGTGCCGGGCTCGATGCCCGCCGATGCCGCGGATCTGTTTGCCGAGGGCGTCGTGCTCCCGCCGCTGCGCCTCATGTGCGAGGGCCAAATCCTCGACGAGACCATCGGCCTTCTTCGCGCAAACTCACGAACGCCGCACGCTCGCAGCGGGGATCTGCGCGCGCAAATCGCCGGCAATATCGTCGGCGAGCGCCGGCTGCTCGAGCTCTGCGAGCGTTACGGCCGCGACACGTTTGAAGAGGCGGTGGCGCGCGCGCTCGACGAAAGCGAGCTCGCGATGCGCGCCGCCCTGCGATCGCTCGGCGACGGTATTTTCTATGCGTCGGACTATCTCGAGGATCGCGACGGCGCTCCGAACATCCGTATCGTTTTGCGGCTCGAGCTGCGGGACGGCGGCGCGCGCTTCGATTACGAGGGCACCTCCGCACAGGTCGACGCCCCGCTCAACGCCGTCTTCGGCGTGACGCTCTCCGGCGTACACTACGCCCTGCGCGCCGTCACCGATCCCACGATCCCGATGAATGAGGGCTGTTTTCGCCCGATCGACGTGCACGCGCCGGTAGGGACGCTCCTCAATCCGCGCCGGCCGGCGCCCGTCTCAGGCGGCAACGTCGAGACGAGCACGCGCAACGCCGACGTCGTGCTGCAGGCGCTCGCGCAGGCGGCGCCGCTGCGAGTGGGAGCCTGCAGCGGTGGCACGATGAGCAACGTGATGCTTGGCGGCCGGCGCGGCGACGGCCGGTTCTGGTCCTTTTATGAGACCAACGGCTGCGGCATGGGCGCGCGTCCGAACGACGACGGCATCGACGCGATCCAATGCCATATGACCAATACGCTCAACACTCCGATCGAGGCGCTCGAGCGTGAGTTTCCGCTCCGCGTGGTACGCTACGAGATTGCCGATGGGACGGCGGGTTCCGGACGCTATCGCGGCGGCAACGGCCTCATCCGCGCGCTCGAACTTATCGAAGGATCGGCGCAGGCAACGCTGCTCGCCGATCGCCACACGCTGCAACCCCCGGGTGCGGCCGGCGGCGCGCCGGGCGCGTGCGGGCGGCACGAACTGGAGCGAGACGGAACCGCCACGCCGCTGCCGGCAAAAACGAGTTTCGACTTTCGCTCGGGCGACGTCTTGACGGTACAGACGCCCGGCGGCGGCGGCTACGGCTCAGAAGGGAACGTCGCGCAGCGCCCGAGCGGGGCGCTCGAGACCGAAGCGCGCCGCGCAGAGAAGATCGACGACGCGAATCGCGCTGCGCCGGGGTGAGAAGCGCCGGCGCGAGTCGGCAGCGATCGCGCGCCCGTACCGGTCTCTCGATTCGAGATCCGCGGTGAAGCGGGTAATCGCTTCGCCTACCCGTTCGCCCTCTGCGAAGAGCGCCGTATCGTCGGCAACGATGGCGCGAAGTTGCGGAGACTCCAACGCAATCGCGGGGATTCCGGCCTGCGCGAGCAAGACGTTCCCGAATGCAGCGGCATCCGTCCAGCCGCCGTGGATAACGCAGGCGACGTCGACCGCCGGCGCATCGCCGAGCAGCATCTCCGGCGTAACGCGTACGGCCCGCGAACCGAGATCGCGCTCAATGACGGGCGGAACGCTCCCCGCAATCCCGACGACTCCGCACGACGGATCTTTCGAAGGACGGATGCCGCACGACGTCACCCGCTCTTGCGCCGCGCAGGGCAGCCATGGTACGTCGATCTCGAGTGCACCTCGCGTTCGGATCGTCGCGGCCGAGCCCTGCGCGCCCGTAATCTCGACGGCCGGCGCCGCCGCATCGCAAAACCACGCGAGCGTCGCCGCCTTTCGAAAGCGTCGATCGAAGCGCTGCCATGGAGCGACGCTTCCATGCACGATCGGGTGGCCGAACGCGCGAAGCGCGTTCTCAAGATCGCACAACGCCGCCTGCAGCAGCGGATCCGCGGCACCGCGGCGTATGGAGATCGCGCCGACTTCTCCACGAGCGGTGCGCGGCAACGCGTTCATCGCAGATCCCCAACGATCGTAGAAAAGGCGCTCGTTTGCGGCCTCGCGGTCGAAGCGGCCAGCCGACGCGGCTTCGTAATGCACGAAGCGAGCCTCCGGCACGTAGGCGATCGCGCGTTCTTGCGCGCGCGCACGCATGCAAAGGTCGACGTCCTCGAATCCGTTGACATAGGATTCGTCGAATCCGCCGCTCTCGAGAAACCACTGCGTGCGCACGGCCATCGCCGCCCCCGACACGCCGAGCGCATCGCGCGGCCGAGCCGCATCGGATACGCCGGCGAGGTTCCGGCAGTAGTAATGCCAATGCGCGTTGGGCAGTACGACGAGCCCGGCAGCCTGCATCGCAAAGTCCTCAAAAAAAAGCGCTCCGCCGGCGACGCTGACCTCCGCTGCCTCGAAGGCCCCAACGATCGGCGTCAGCGCGTCTCCGACGGGGTAGGCGTCGTTGTTGAGCAAGAGCGTCAGCGGGGCCCCGGCGGCCGCCACGCCCGCGTTGCACGCGCCGGCGAAGTTGCGGTTCTCCTCGTGGCGTACGTAGCGAACCCAGGGAAATCCGCCGATCGCCTGCGGGGTCTCGTCGCGCGACGCGTTGTCGACGACGATCGTCTCGAAGGCGACCGTACCTCGTTCGCGCAAGCGATTGAGTTCTCTCAGGCACCGCGCGGTAAGCCACCAGTTGTCGTAGACCGGAATAACGATACTGAGCTGCAGATCCACGTCGCTGCTAAAGCTATGCCGGCCGGACGCGCACCTGTTCGAGCAGCTCCTGCTTCGTCTCCGGAACCATCGTAACGACGAAGATCACCGTTAGGACGCAGATTCCCGCGTAAACCCAGAACGTTGCGGAGATTCCGAGCTGCTCGACCATCGTCAGGAAAAACTGCGAAACCAAGAAATTTCCGACCCAGTTCGCCAGCGTCGAGAGCGACATCCCGAGGCCGCGAACCGGAAGCGGAAAGATCTCGGAGATCAGCAGCCAGACGATGGGGCCCAGGCTAAAGGCGAAGCACCCGACGTAGACCATCATGCTGGTCAGGGCGATCGCTCCGAGCGACGAGGAAAGATGCGGCTGCGAGAACGCGAGCGCCATCGCCGATAACGCGACGAACATGCCGGCGAGGCCGGCATAGAGCAGCGGTTTGCGCCCGAGCCTGTCGACCAGGAAGATCGCGACCAGCGTCATGAGGCAGTTGACCGTACCGACCGCCGTCTGCGCGAGGATCGAGCCGGCCGCCGAACCGATTCCGGCCATCTCGAAGATCCGCGGGCCGTAGTAGATTACCGTGTTGATGCCGGTAATCTGCTGGAGGACCGCAAGCGATATCCCGACGACGAGCGCTAGCCGAGTCCCGCGGGCGAAGAGCGCTCGGAAACCGCCTCCTTTGATGCGGAGGCTTTCTGCGATCGAGGCCTCTTCGCGCGAACTCTCGGCCGGGTCGTCGTAGATGTGCGTCAGTTCGTCACGCGCCCGCGTCCCCTGTCCGACCTTGAAGAGATACCGTGGGCTCTCGGGCATCCAGATCATTCCTGCCATTAGAATGGCCGAGGGCACGACCGCGACGCCCAGCATCGCGCGCCATTGGGCGTGTCCCGCCAGCGCGTAATCGACGAGATATGCGCCGAGGATGCCGATCGTGATCGCAAACTGGTAGAGTGAGACCAACGCGCCGCGCGTCTTCGCCGGCGCAACTTCCGAGATGTACAACGGCGCCACGACCGAGCTGAAACCGATACCGATGCCTACGACGAAGCGCCCTAAGAGCAGAATGCTCTCGCTAGGCGTCAGCGCCGAAATCAACGCGCCGAGCAAAAACACGACCCCCGCGCCGAAGAGCGTCGGACGGCGTCCGATGCGATCGGCGACCGTCCCCGCCACCGCCGCCCCCCCGATGCATCCGATCAAGACGACGCTGATCGTGAAGGCCTGCAGGCGCGTGTCGAGCACGAAATCCTTAGTGATGAAGAGGATCGCGCCCGAGATGACGCCGGTGTCGTACCCGAAGAGCAATCCTCCCAAGGCAGCGATCGACGCGACGAGCAGCACATACGGCCTCATGCAGGCGCTTTTGCAAGCGGCGTCCGAACGCTCCTCCAATGAAGCGTGAGATCGAAACGGCTGCGGCAATCGAGTACGCTCGAGCGCACGACCTGCGAGCGATCCTCATCGCGCGCGGCGGAGAGATCGTTGCACGAGCATTCGGCGACGGCGCTACGGCGGAGACGCCGAGTGCGCTGTACAGCGGAACGAAGAGCTTCTGGGGGCCGGCGGCGCTCTGCGCGCAGGCCGACGGACTGCTCGATCTCGATGAGCCCGTCTTTGAAACGCTTCGCGAGTGGCGGGACGATCCATGGAAGCGCCGCGTGACCGCGCGCATGCTGCTCTCGCTCACCGCCGGTTTCGGATTCGGCGGCCTGGGAGCCGCCGTGCCAGTCTACGAGCGTGCATTGGGAATGCCGCTGAAGAATGAGCCCGGCACGCGCTTTACCTACGGCGGAATCCCATTTCAAGTCTTCGGTGCGCTGCTCGCGCGCAGACTCGCTCCTCGTACGCCGCATGAATACCTTCACGATCGAGTGCTCCTTCCGGCAGGCGTGCGCGTCGAGAGCTGGCGCCGGCTCGCCGACGGAACGGAACCGCTGCCGACGGGCGCGTCGCTGTCCGCGCAGAGCTGGCTCGCGTACGGGCTCTACGTGCTGCGCGAGCACTCGCGGCTGGCGCAGTGCTTTATCGGTTCGCCTGTCAACGCGCGCTACGGTCTGGGATGGTGGCTCGGTGCCGGCAGCGCGCCCAGCGATCTCATCTACGCCAGCGGTTCCGGAGGACAAGCGCTCTATCTCGTACCGTCCCTCGAGCTCGCCATCGTCCGCTTCGGGCGCCGCTCCTCATACCGCCACGAAACCTTCCTCAAGCGCCTCTTTCGTTAACGCGACTCCTCCACACGACGAGGGACGTCTATGGAGACGCCGGTTTTACCCCGTCCAGCGGTTTGAGGCCGGCGCCGTGCAGCGCGGTTTGCAGCGGCCGCAGCGACGCAACGTAGGTATTGTACTGGTTGACCGCAGCCGCGTATGCCGCGTCGAAGCGTTGCGAGAACTCGAGCTGCGCCGCGGTCGGCGGAAGCTGTGGTCCGCCAAATCCGGTCCGCGGTACCGATTCGCGCAACGATCCGCCGCGTTGGATCGAGTCTTCGTCGTTCTTGTAGTCGGCCGTGAAGGCCGCAAATACCGGCGTCCACGCCTGCTGCGCGCTCGTCACTTGACCCGATAGCGCCGCATCGTTCTTCGCCGCGGCTGCCGCGGCAGTGAGGGACTTCTTGATCGCGTCGAGATTGTTGAGGACTTCGTCGATCTTACCGTAGATCGTCGAGTACTTACGAGCGTAGGCGTAGCCCGCCTCGTACTGCGCCGCCGTCCAGTCGTCGCGCGGATCCGGTTTGACCGTCAGCGGCTGCGTGAACGTTCGGCCGCCCAGCGTCAACCGGACCGAGTAGGTTGCGGGTACGACGACGGGGCCGCTCTTGGGACCCTGATACTCTTCGCGGGCGGCGCCGTACCACTTGGCCGGCGCGTCCTGCGTGAAGTCCCAGACGTATCGGTTGATGCCCGCCTTGTTCGGTATGTAAGGCTCCTGCTTACCCTTCACCTTATGCGTGCCGCCGATCGTACGCAAGACGTGTCCGTTCGCATCGAAGATCTGCATCGCGGGAGCGCTCTTCTGCGCCGCGGTCTGGTAGAAATCGATAATCGCGCCCTTCGGCGGGTTCTCGCCGGCGTATCGAGTGTACGCACCCAGGTCGTTGGAGTGATAGTGGTACTCGTACGCCGTGCGCGGAGCGAACAGCATGAGGCCGGCGCTCTGCGCGGCACCCAACTGCCGAACCGACCCGACGTCGTCGAGAATCCAGAGATCGCGCCCGTGCGTCGCCGCGACGAGATCGTCGAACTGCGGCTCGACGTGAATGTCGCGCACCGAAACGGCGGGAAGGTTGATGCGAAAGTCTTGCCAGTGGGAACCGGCGTCATACGAAATCCACATCCCGTTCTCGGTTCCGGCGTACAGCAAGTTGCTATTGCGCGGATCGGGACGAATCGTGCGTACGTACTGCCCGGCGGGAAGCCCGCTGACGATCTTCGTCCAGGTAGCGCCGTAGTCGTGCGTAACGTACGCGTAGGGAGCGTAGTCACCCGATCGATGATTGTCGGCGATCGCGTAGGCGGTCCCGGCAACGATCGGCGATGGGGCGACCGTCTCGATGCGCGCGTACTCCGGCGTGCCCGGTGGGGTGACGTTGCGCCAGTGCGCTCCGCCGTCGCGCGTCATCTGCACGTAGCCGTCATCGGTTCCAACCCAAATCTCGCCGCGCGCGAGTGCCGATCCCTCGACGTACAGGATCGTGTCGGAGTATTCGGCGCCCGAGACGTCCTTTGCCAAAGGACCACCCGATGGGATTTGGTGCTGCTTGACGTTTCGCGTAAGATCGGGACTGATGATGCTCCACGTCGCACCGCGATCGCCGGACTGGAAGAGGACGTTGCCGCCGAACCAGCCGATGTGCCCGTCCCACGGCGCAAACGCGATCGGCGAATCCCAGTTGAACCGATAGGGCACCGTGCTAAGGTCGAACGGCCCGAGGAAGCTTCCCGGGAAAGAGTCGTACGGCCGCACGAATCGGCTCACGCCAGTGTGTCGATTGAAGATCGTCAGCGCGCCATCTTCGAGGTCCGCCCAAACGTAGTTTGGATCGATGGGATCGGGCACGGTCCACATGCCGTCGCCGCCCACGACGTCGATCCAGTGACGATCCAGAATCCCTTCGTTGTCGAGCGAGTTCGAGGGGCCGCAGAAGCCGCCGTTATCTTGAAACGCGGCGCAGACCTGATACGGGTTCTCATTGGAGATTCCGACGTGATAGATCTGGCCGATCGACAAATTCCGCGAGAACGACCAGTGCTCGAGGTCGCTGGTCAGCGCGTAACCGCCGTCCTCGCCGACGATGATCCGCTTGGGATCGTTCGGCGCAATCCATATCGCGTGGTAATCGACGTGAACGTCCTTCGCGATCTCTTTGAACTTATGTCCGCCGTCCTTGCTCTCGGAGAGCATCTCCGAGACGGCATACACGTGATTGGGATTGCGAGGATCGACGGCGATGTGCGTAAAGTAGAACGGTCGCTGATCCACGAGCGTGTCGTCGCTGGTCATCGACCAATGCGCGCCGGCGTCGTCGGTGCGCCAGAGAATTCCGCCCTTCGCTTCGATGAGCGCAAAAACGCGATTCGGCTTACTCGGCGCGATCGCCAAGCCGATCCTACCGGTATACCCCGAGGGCAAGCCGTTGCCGGTCAGCCGTTTCCATGTTCGGCCGCCGTCGGTCGACTTATAGAGACCGTCGTCGGGGCCGCCGCTCGTAAAGGTCCACGGCACGCGCCGAAAATGCCACATCCCCGCATAGACGACGCTAGGATTCTGCGGGTCCATCGCGATATCGCTCGCGCCGCTCGACGGCGAAAGATAGAGCGCTTTGCGCCAGCTCGCACCGCCGTCAAACGTTACGAAGACGCCGCGATTGGTCGAGTCCTTAAACGGATCGCCGAATGCCCCCACGACGACGTGGCGTGAATCGCGCGGGTCGATCGCGATGCGCGAGATGCTCCACACGCCTTCCAGCCCGACGCGGCGCCACGTCTTCGCGCCGTCGGTCGATTTGTACAGGCCGTCGCCATAACTAACGTTGTTGCGCGGGTTCGCCTCGCCGGTTCCGGCCCAAACGACTTTTTCGTTCGTTGGATCGATGGCGACCGCGCCCACTGCGGAGACTCCCTGCTTCTCGAAGGCAGGCTGCCACGTTGCGCCGCCGTTCTCGCTCTTCCAGACGCCGCCGCCGGCGGTGCCGATGTAGTACAGCTGATCGTTCTGCGCCGTCCCGGCGACGGCCGCGACTCGACCGCCCGCGATCGCCGGGCCGATCGATCGCCAGGAAAGGTTCGCATACGCCGCTGCCGCCAGCACGATCGATGAGAGGATCATATTTTCGCCTCGCCGGCCGCCGGCAGCGCCTTCATGCCGGCTTGTTTCAGAGCCGCGTTGACGCCGGGCAAGACCGTACCCACGAAGGTATTGTATTGCGTCACTCCGTCGCGATACTCGGAGTCTACCCGGGTAAGGAGACTTGCGACCGACGGTGTGATCAGACCCTGCGCCGCGCCGAAGGCTCCAAAAATATCTTCATGAAGCTTTCCTTCGTCTTCGGTTCCCTCGCCGCGAATGTCGACCGCGAGCGAGTTGAAGAGCGTCTGGCGCGCCGACGAAGCATCCTGCAGCTTCGCCGTCAGCGCGGCGTTGTTCGCCTTCTTCGAGGCGTCGATCGCCGCGTCGATCCCCTTTTTGATGTCGTCGAGGTTGTTGAGCATCGTATCGACCTGCGATAAGTGAGCCATCTGGCGCATCGCCTCATCGAAGCTGCGTTGATAGTCGGCCTGCGTGAAGCGAGAGCGGGGATCCGGCCCAACGCTGAAGGACTGCACGTACGTGCGGCCGGAGAGCGCCACCCGCGCCGAATAGATACCCGGGACGACTCCGGGGCCCGTCTCCGGCCCCTTCGAGAACTCGTTGCCGCCGTTCCACTTCACCGGTCCGTTGACGGCAAAATCCCATACGTAACGGTTCAGCCCGGCCTTGTTCGAGACATACGGTTCGTCCTTGCCGCCGACTTTGTGCGTCCCGGAGACGCTGCGGATCACGCGGCCGTGCGCGTCGAGAATCTCCAGCTTCGGCGCCGTCTTTTGCGGCTGCGACTGGTAGAAGGTGATCGCGACGCCGTACGGCGGGTTCTCGGCCGCGAAATCGGTGTAGGTTCCTTCGTCGTTCTCGTGCAGCGACCACTCGTAGCTCGTGCGCGGCGTAAAGAGCCAGGTGCCGCGCGCGACGGCTTGTTGCAGGTCCTGCACGGCTCTCACGTCGTCCATGATGTAGATCGCGCGACCGTGGGTCGCGATCACGAGGTCGTCGTACTGGGGCTGCAGACGAATGTCGTGCACCGAGACCGGCGGCAGGTCGTTGCGGAACGACTGCCAGTGGGCGCCGCCGTCGAACGAGATCCAAATGCCTTCTTCGGTGCCGAGATAGACGAGTTCGCGGTTGCGGATGTCGGGTCGGACCGAGCGTGCCCATTGCGTCGAGGGAAGGCCGTCGACGATTTTGGTCCAGTGCTGTCCGTAGTCGTGCGTTACGAAGGCGTAAGGTGCGCTGTCGCCCATTTCGTGGGCGTCGTTGATTGCATAGGCGGTTCCGGCGACGAGCGTCGACGGTGCGACGGTTGCAAAGCGGCCGTACTGCGGCGCGCCGGCCGGCGTGACGTTCGCCCAGTGCTTTCCGCCGTCACGCGTCAGCCGGACGAGGCCATCGTCGGTGCCCACCCATATCTCGCCGCGATGAAGCGGCGAGCCTTCGATGTCGAGAATCGTATCGGTATACTCGGCCCCGGAGACGTCGTTGACGATCGGACCGCCGGCGGGTTGCTGGTGCTCTTTGATGTTGCGCGTCAGGTCGGGGCTGATCGGCGTCCAGGTTCGTCCGCGATCGGTCGTTTGAAAGACGACGTTACCGCCGATCCAGCCGATCACTTTGCCGCCGGGCGCGCGCCACGGCGCAAACGCGATCGGCGATTCCCAGTTGAAACGATATTTGCTCGTAGCGGGAACCCACGATTCCTTGGACGTCTGTTGATACGGCTGCGCTAACCAGCCGTCTTTGGTAACCCGGTTATAGACGACGATCGAGCCGTTCTGCGAGTCCGACCAGATCCAGTTCGCGTCGTCCGGCTCGGGGATTCCCCATTCGCCGTCTCCGCCAACGGTAACGATCCACTCCTTATTCTGGATGCCTGAGGGATCGAGCGAGTTCGAGGGCCCGCACCAGCCGTTGTTGTCCTGCAGGCCGCCGCAGACCGTATACGGATTATCGTTGCCCAAACCGACGCGATAGACTTGCCCGATCGGCACGTTGCGGGAGAAAAACCAGTTCTGGCCGCCGTCGAGCGTCAGCGCGTAACCGCCGTCTTCGCCGAGCATGATGCGCGTCGGATCGTTCGGCGCGATCCAGATCGAGTGAAAGTCGGAGTGCACGTCGCGCCCGATCGGCTTGAACTTCTTGCCGCCGTCGGTGCTCATCATCGTCTCGAACGAGAGCGCGTAGACGCGGTCGGGGTTTTTGGGGTCGACGGTCACGTGCGTGAAGTAGAAGGCGCGGGCGTTGACCAGCGAGTCGTCGCTCACTTTTGTCCAGTTATTGCCGCCGTCGTCGGAGCGCCAAAGGATGCCGTCCTTCGACTCGATCAAAGCGTACACGCGATTGCCGTTGCTCGGTGCGACCGCCACGCCGACTCGGCCCGTCGGGCCCTCCGGCAGCCCGTGGCCCTCCAACTTCGTCCACGTCTCGCCGCCATCGCTCGACCGGTAGAGGCCGTCTTCGTCGCCGCCGCTGACAAACGTCCACGGGCGCCGCTGAAACTTCCAGATCCCCGCGTAGAGCACGCTCGGGTTCTGCTCGTTCATCGCCAGATCGCAAGCGCCGCTCTGCGGCCCTACGTACAGCGTCTGCTTCCACGTGCGGCCCCCGTCGTCGGTGACGTAGATGCCGCGCTGCGTACTATCGCTAAAGACGTCGCCGAGCGCCGCGACGATCACGTGATTGTGGTTGCGCGGATCGACGAGGATGCGTGCGATATACTTCGTCCCCTTCAAGCCGACGTTGGTCCACGTGTCGCCGCCATCGGTCGTCTTGTAGAGGCCGTCGCCGTAGCTCACGTCGTTACGCGGATTCGCCTCGCCGGTGCCGGCCCAAACGGTGTTGTTGTCCGTCGGATCGATCGTCACGGCGCCAATCGCGCCGACGCCTGCCTTATCGAAGACCGGATCCCACGTCTGCGCACCGTTCTCCGATTTCCAGACGCCGCCGCCCGCGCTGCCGAGGTAGTACAGCTTGGGATTTGTTGCCGAGCCGGCAACGGCGGCGACGCGCCCTCCCGCTCCCGCCGGTCCGATCTCGCGCCAGCTCATATTGCCAAATGGGGGTCCGGGAGTGGGCGTAGGTGATGGCGTCGGCGTCGGAGCGGCGGGTTTTGCCGGCCGGGGCGACGCGGGCATCGGTGAAGCGGTCGGTTCCACCGCAAGCGCCGCCGTGGACGCACACAGTGAAAAGACGCCACAGAACGACAGCGCAAGCAGCGTGCGAAGAATCAACTCCAAACTCTCCTCGTCGAAGACTAGTGCGTAGTTGTGGGTCCGTGCTGCGCACGATACATCGGGACATTCACGTGAATCGCGTACCACTGCGACCACGCGATCATCCCGCACATTAGGAGAAACAAGAACAGGAGGACGGCGAGGACGCGGCGCGAACCCACGGGCGAAATATGCGCAGGACCGTTGTAAGCCTCCTGGCTGTTGTCGGCTTTTCGATGGGGCCCTTCTTCCTTTTGCCCGCTCAGGCAGCCAATCGAGCGGTACCGGCGTCGGCCGTTGCAATCGCGGTATATTCGAAGGTTTTGCGCCATATCAATCCGCAGATGCCGAGTTGGCAGAGCAACAATCTCGCTCGGCGCGTGCTCGTCAATGCCGAGCGCTGGCGCCTCGATGCCAATATGCTCGTCGCGGTTGTCACGGTCGAGTCTCGGTGGCACACGCATGCGGTCTCCCGCGCTGGGGCGATCGGGCTGGGTCAGCTGATGCCCGGAACGGCGGCGCTGCTCGGCGTCAACCCTCGAGATCCGGCGCAGAACCTCTCGGGCGCGGCACGCTACTTACGAGGCTTGGTGCAGAAGTTCGGAAGCAAGCACTACGACCTCGTCTTCGCGGCCTACAATG
>DATAQH010000293.1:0-19746 GCA_036264815.1 Candidatus Cybelea sp. | reverse complement strand
GTCGTCGGGCGTGCCGATTTCAAGGGCCGTCAGAAAATTCTCGAAGTGCATGCGCGCAACAAGCCGCTGGGGCGCGAAGTTTCGTTGGAGACGCTTGCAAAACGAGCGCCCGGATTCTCGGGCGCCGACCTGGAGAATCTCCTGAACGAAGCGGCACTCCTGGCGGCGCGACGCAACAAGAACGTCATCGAGATGATCGATTGCGATGAAGCGATCGACCGCGTCATGGTCGGTCCCGAGCGCAAGTCGGTGGTGATGTCGACAAAATCGAAGAACATCGCCGCCTATCACGAGTCGGGCCACGCCGTCATCGGCGGGCTGCTCGAAAAGGCCGATCCGGTGCACAAGGTCACGATCATCCCGCGCGGCATGGCGCTGGGTTTGACCTGGTCGTTGCCCGAAGACGACCGCTATCAAGTCACGCGCGAAGAACTCATCGCGCAGATCACGATGGCGCTGGGCGGCCGCCTCTCCGAAGAGATCAAGTTCGGCGACGTCACGACCGGTGCGAGCAACGATTTCGAGAAGGCGAGCGAGCTCGCGCGGCGGATGGTCACCCAGTTCGGCATGAGCGAACTCGGCCCGATCACCTTCGGTCGCGGTGCGCACCAGGTCTTCCTCGGCCGCGATATCGGCGAGGAGCGAAACTATTCCGAAGAGGTCGCGAGCCAGATCGACAACGAGGTGCGCAAGATCATCGAGTCGTCATACGAGAACGGCAAACGCATTCTGACCGAGAACTGGGCCAAAGTCGAGCGGATGGTGGCCTCTCTGATGGAGTACGAAACCGTCGAAACCGAAGAAGTCCGGGCCATTCTCGATGACAAGCCATACGATCGGGAGCGCAACCAAGAGATTACGACCGCGTCGGATTCGTCGAACGACCGGCCCGCGGCCGACGAGACCAAACGCGCCGAAAAACCGGCACGCTTCCCGCCAAAGATCTCGCCGGAACCGGCATGATGCTCCGCGCCTACTTGTCCGCAGCTGCGCTCGTCGCGGCTGCGGCGTTTCCTACGCTCGCGGCCGCGGCCGTAGGCCCGGCGCCGCAGCAGACGGGCGCGCTTCCGCGCGGTGGAACGTACGTCGTCTATCCGGATCCAACCGTCGGTTCGGCCGCGATCGGGCTGTGGTTTCGGGCGCCCGGCGCGGGTTACGATAATGCAACGCCCGGAATCGCCAACCTCGCGGCGACCGCCGTTGCGGTCGCGCCGCTGGCGAGCGGAAAAACGCTGTACACGCTCGTGCACGGCGTCGGCGGCGAGCTCAACGTCCAGGTCTATCCCGATATCGTCGGAATCGCCGTCACCGTGCCGGCGTCGGCAACGCGCCGCGTCGTCGCAGCAATAACTGCGGCGTATTTCTCACCCTCGGTCAACGACGCAGCGGTGAAGGTGGCACGGGCGAACGCGGCGGTGCTCGGCGTACAAGAGCGCTACGAGTCGGACACGGCCCTGCACGATTTGCTCTTCAAACAACTCTTCGAGCGGGGGCCGGCGCACTATCCGCCGCTTCCGGCGAGCATACCGCAAATCACCGGAATCACGACCGCGCAGATCAACGACTTTGCCAAACGCGCGTTTCGCTCGGACAACGCCGTACTGACGCTGACCGGCAACGTCGACGCCACGAACGTTACGGCGGTGACCGACGGAAACGGCTCGGGAAGTATGGACGCGCCGTTCGACTCGTCGATCGCGCTCTCTCCCGCCGCCTCGACGGCCTCCGGCCTCGTTGGTGGAATCGGCCTTGCTTGGGTGGGCCCTCCGATCAGCGATGAAAAAGCGGCGACCGCGCTCGACTTCGTCGCCGACTACCTCTTCCGAGAAGAGACGGGCTTGGTTCCGAAAGCACTCGACCGTTCCGCCGGCAGCGCACTCGTGGTGGGGCAGTTCATTACCCTGCACGATCCGGGCGTCATGGTCGTGACGATCGGCGGCGATCGCGAGCAGGACGCTCGCGACCGCGTGCTCGCCGCTTTGTCGTCGATGCGAACTCCGCTGGATTCCCAAACGTTCGATGCAGCTCGCGAAGCATTTCTCTATCACGTCGCGGCCGACACGCAGACGCCGCAGGAGCGCGCCGACAATCTCGGTTGGTACAGTGTGGAGGGCGACGTCGCGTACGCTCCCGGAATCGCCGGTGGAACCTACGCCCACTTGGTGCGCCAACTCGATCCGGCCTACGTGGCCGACGTCGTGAAGCGCTATCTGCAGGCGCCCGTCGTCGTGACGTTGCTCGCCTCCGCTCCCAAGGAGTCGTCCCAGTGAATTATGTGCGTTGCGCCGCGATCGCCGCTGCGTTGGCGATAGCGCCGCTCGCGGCAGCGGCTGCGGCGCCCGCCATTCCCGCTCCCAGCGTCGATACGGTGGCGGGTGCGACCGTCGTGCAGCAGCTCGATTCCGCGGCCTCACTCGCCGGCGTGACGCTGCTCGTCCGCGCCGGTCTCGACCGTCAGACGATGCGAGAGAACGGTCTGGCGGCACTTGTGGCCGAGACGATCCTGCGCACGCCGGTTGGGGCGTCGCCGGGCGACAAGACAACCGTCCCGCTCGAAGAGGCAATCGCCGCCCATGGCGGCTCGATTCATTTCAATGTCGATCCGGGAGACGTTCGCTTCTACGTCGAGGCACTCGCCGAGGACGCGCCCGTCGTGCTGGCACTGCTGCAGACCGCCGTTGCCGCTCCCGACCTGTCACCGGCAACGGTACGATCGGCGCGCGCGGCGCTTGGCAAACAGATCGCGCAGAGTCAACAGGTCGCGTTGCAGGTCGGGCTCGATATGCTCTACGCAGCGTCGGCGCCGCAGGCCAACACCGGCCTTCCCGAACTCGGGACGCCGGCCTCGCTGGCTCAGCTCGTTCCTGACGATGTCGCAAGGTTCTATCACGCGTATTACCGTCGTGGCGGGGCGCTCGTCAGCGCGGCCGGCCGCCTCGATTCGCTTCCCTCCGGTGCGCTCGCATCGCTGGCGAGCGCGCTTCCCGCTGGGGATACCTCCCCAGTCGCGGTGCACGTTTCGCCGCTCGGCGGAGCGATGCACGAAATCGTCGCGCATCGCGACATCGCTTCTCCTTGGCTGATCGCACAGTACTCCGCCCCGAAGGTCGACAGCCGTGACTTCGGCCCGATGCTCGTCCTCGCGGCGTTTCTGCGACGCACGATCTCCGATATCGCTCAGGTTCCCGGCGTCGTTTCACCGACGTTCGCTTCGCGTTCGGTCGGGGCCGACTACGTGTACGATCGGTATCCTTCCAGCCTCGTCTTGTACGTCAACGGCGGCCTAATCGCCAATCCTACTCGTGCATTCGCGACCGCACTCTCGGTGGTCGGCGTGCTGGCGGCGACGCCGCTGCAGGGTTCGATCGACGATTTCAAAGCCGTCGCTGCCGGAGATTTTGCCGGCGATGCGACGACGCTGGAATCGCGCACGTGGCTGGCCGCGGTCTTTTCTCGCGAGAACGCGTCGCCGGATTTCATCAACCACGCGCTGGCCGCGATTGCGGCAACAACGCCGGCCGACGTTCAGCGCGTCGCGCGCACCTATCTTGGAAATCCGACGATCGCCTTGGTGCTGCCTCGCGGCACCAACCTCCAAGATTAGAGTCGCGCTCGTTCATGACTACCTAAATCAGCGCGGCGGCGCCGAGCGCGTCTTTGCCCGAATCGCACAGGCGTGGCCCGAAGCCCCGATCTACACCGCGCTTTACGACGAGCGCCTCTCCGGCGAAGCATTTTCCGCCCAGCGCGTCCGCAGCTCGTACCTCGCGCGAATTCCGCTCGCCAACCGCTACTTTCGGGCGCTCGCCCCGTTTTATCCGCACGCGTTCGAAAGCTTCGACCTGCGCCCGTTCGACGCGATCGTCAGCTCCACGACCGCGTGGGCAAAAGGCGTCCGATTTGCGCGCACCGCCGTTCACGTGTGCTACATCAATACGGTCAGCCGATTTGCGTTCGCCTACGACGAGTACGTCGGCCGGATGATGCCGGCCGCGCTGGCGCGCCCCGTCGTCGACCGTCTGGCCGCGTGGGATCGGGCTGCCGCCGCCAGGCCGACGCGCTTCGTTGCGAATTCGCGCAACGTCGCCGAGCGAATTCGAAAATACTACGGACGCGACTCCGACGTGCTGCATTGTCCCGTAGACGTGGATCGCTTCAGCGTCGGGGCCGGCGGCGGCGACTATTTCATCGTCGCGTCTCGATTGCTGCCCTACAAGCGCGTCGAGCTTGCGATCGAAGCGGCCGCGCGCGCGAACGTTCCGTTGCTCGTCGCGGGGACCGGTCCGGCGGAGCGGTCGCTGCGCGAGATTGCGCGCGGCACGACGACGCAGATGCTCGGCTATGTCTCCGACGCGCGGCTCAACGCCCTGATCGGTAATGCGAGGGCGGCGATTCTTCCCGGAGAGGAAGACTTTGGCTTGGTGCCGCTGGAGGCTGCCGCAGCCGGACGCCCGACGATCGCCTATCGCGGCGGCGGTGCTCTCGAAACGATCGTCGAGGGCGTGACCGGAAGCTTCTTCGACGAACCCGCCGCCGAGTCGCTGGCGGCCGTCTTGCGCGCATTCGACGCTTCACGATTCTCGCCCCAGCAACTGCGTAATCACGCGCAGGCCTTCGCGCCGGCGCAGTTCATCGAACGCCTGCAGGCGATCGTCGATCGCGTCTACGCACAGCGGCCGCTCTCGTAGATGCGGGCGATCTACTACGCCGTCGCGATCTTCGTGATGGCCTACGTCGCACTCGATTTGAATAAACTCTACGCGTTGCGATACGGTGCCGATCTTGGGACCTATCTGCAGACCTTGGTAAATCTGCGCCACGGGTCCTCGTGGAACTATGGCGAGTGGCGCCCGCACCTTCAGGTGCACAGTTCGTGGGCGCTTCTCTTCCTGGTGCCGCTCGTCGCCGTGCTTCCGCGGGCCGAAACGCTGATCGTCGTGCAGGTCGTCGCGGTCGCGGCCGCGGCGATCCCGCTCGTTCTTCTGGCCCGGGAGCTTGGAGCGAGCGCGCGCGCGGCGAACCTACTCGGAATCGCCTACCTGTTGACGCCGTCGGCGCAGGGCATGAGCTACGATAACTTTTCGGAGAACGCTTTCGTGCCGGTTTTGGCGTGCTGCGGAGCGTTGTTCGCGCGCAGGCGTCTGGTGTGGCCAACGGCCCTCGTCGCGCTCCTGCTCGCCGGTCTGAAAGAAGACGAGATCCTGTTCGTGCTATGGTTTGCGGCGGCGAGCCTGTTGTGGTGGGATCGTCGCGTCGGCCTCGCGACGGGTGCCGTTGCGCTCGCGAGCGGCCTAGCATTTTGGCTTACGGAACGAATCGCCGGCGTGCATCCAAATCTTCCGCCGTACGGCCTCGCGGTTCACGACGTCAGCGGTAAGTTTACATTGGTCGCGCTCTCGCTGGCGCCGTTTGCCTTCGCACCGTTGGGAATCGGACGGTGGCTGCTGCTGGGTCTGCCGATGCTCGGCGAAATCGTATTCATGCAGCCTTGGAACTACGAGCCAAGTCGAATCGGCTCGCACTATACGGCGCCGCTGCTCGCGGCGACTGCAGTGGCCGCGGCCTTCGGTATGAAACGCTGGCCGTCGACCGCGCGCGCAATGGTGCCGTGCGCGCTGGTCGTGACGCTGCTGATCTTTAACGACACGGTTCTACGTCCGGGCCGATGGCCGTATATCGTCGATTGGCCGGCTTATGCTCGCGCCGTCGCGCTGCGAGACGGCGGCCGCCCTGCGCTGCTCTTGCGGCGCGACGAGGGAACCTGGGCGATTGCCGCTGCGAATCCCCTGGTCCGGCTCGACCCGCATCGCGACGACGGAGCACGTTCGTGCCCCGCCTACGACACAAACGCGCGCGCCTTCTTTGCCAGCCTTGTCGGGCACGCCCCGAGTGCGCTCTGCGGCGGCGTGCCCGTCGCTCCGTGACCGTCTCGTACGGACCGATACCGGCGACGCGCGAAGATCGCGGCCGCTTCGCCTCGGTGCGCGATGCCCGCGTGCTGATCTACTGGCCGCACGGACTAGGCGACTGGATTCACTTCGGCTACGTGGCGCCACTCCTCGAACCGTCGAACGCGTATGCGATTACGCGTTTCGGCGACGATTACGTCAGCGTGATGGAGAACAATCCGGTCGTTCGGCCGCTCTGCAGCGGCGTCGCGAGGCCTCAAACCGGATCGGGGCAAGGCGCTCCCGACCTTGGGCTCGTGCTGCGCGAGTGCAACGGCAAGCCCGTGAGCTTGAGCCTGCCGCCGCTGCTGGGCGCTGCGGTCGAGGCATTCGCGCCCGAACGCCTATTGTGGACGGACTACCCCGAGACCGAAGGCCGTACCGCCTTTCCGTTTCACACCAAGGCGCGCAACCTCGCGCGACTGCTCGTTCGCCCCGAACGGCTGGCATCGTTCGATCTCTCGCAGCCGCTCCTCAGTACGATCGATTTTGCCGTTTCGCCCGAAACGCAACGCCGGATCGACGAGCGTCTCGCGCGCTTTTTGGCCGGCAGGCGGCTGTGCGTCATCTCGCGATCCGGCGTGACGGCGGCGCGCAAGAACTGGGGAGACGGCAGCGAAGCGCGCGCGTTCGTCGCCGCGCTCGCCCCGCAATCGCCGGGTTGGCGTTTCGTTTCGATGGAGAACGAGGACCTCGGCGAAGCGGTCGCCGGCTTTCGCTCGCTCTTCGGCGACCTCGACGAGCCGTTCGGACGTCTGTTCAAAGCCCTTGCTAATCGGGTCGATCTGTTCGTCGGCATACCCGCCGGGCCGCTGCACCTCCTGATGGCGCGCGGCGGCGTACCGGTCGTCGGGCTGTGGGCGGCGCATCATCCCGATTGGTACGACGAGCCGAATCCTGCCGCGATCCATCTGGTCGGCCGGTTCGTGCGCGATCGCAAATTCGATCGGCGCATCGCGACGACGACGAAGCCGGCGTCGCTGCAGCACCGGCTGCACTATCTCGACTCGACGCAGATTCCGGCTTCGGCGGTTCTGGAAGCGGCGCTAGCGGTTACTGCGTGAGCTGCGGCGCGAAGAGCAGCGCAAAGATCGAGATCGAGTTGAAGAGCGCGTGGGAGATCATCGAAGCGTACGCGTTGCGCGTAATGTAGTAGACGCCGCAAAGTACCATTCCGCCGAACGCCAGCGGCATAACCTCGAACGGGTCTCCGTGCGCGATTCCGAAGAGCAGTCCGCTCACGATGGCGCCGACCCAGAATCCGCCGTACCGCAGCCCGAGGTTGAAGAAGAAGATTCGGAAGAGCGCCTCTTCGGCAAACGGCGCGAGGACGATGGCAAAGAATGCGAAGAGCCCGATCGTCGTGCGGTCGTGAAGTCCGCGGAATATCTGGACGATGTCCTGCTGGTGCGCGGCGTGGAAGAGATAATTCACGAGAAATGCGGTCCCGTCGGCCGCGACGAACATCCCGACGGCGCCGGCCAGGGCGATCAGCAGCGTCGTGCCGTCGGGGACGCGAAAGCCGAGGTCGCGCAGGCTAAACTTCGAGAGCCGCGGGAGCGCGAGCAGCACGATAGCAACCAGCAGCGCGTCGAGTATCAGCTGGATGATCAAGAGTTCGTTTAGCTGCTCGGGCGTAACTTTCGTCGGGGGTGGAACGACGATTTGGAGTACGAGAATAAAAACGAACAGCAGCGTAATCGAGACGGCCAGGAACCAGGTCCAAAAGCCCTTGAAACTATCCTTTGGCCAGTTCGTCGGCCAGCCGGGCGAAATCGCCGAGGTCGAGTCTTTCACCACGAAGCTCCGGTGCGAAGGTGCAAGAAGAAAGCGCCCGCGCAATCGTCGCGCGGTCGAGCTCGATCGCGAGCGCGAGACTGTTGAGGAGCGTCTTGCGCCGGTACGCGAACGCACCGCGTACGACCTTCCAGAAGATTTCGAGGTCGCGAACCTGCACCGCCGGCTGCGAACGCCGAACGAGCCGCACGACGCTCGAGTAAACTTTTGGCGCTGGGTAGAAGGCTCGCGGGGGGACGGTAAAGAGCGGCTCGACCTGCATCGCGTACTGTACGGCGAGCGAGAGGCTTCCGTAGGCTCGCGTACCTGGCAGCGCCGCAAAGCGTTCCGCAACGTCTTTCTGGACCATTACCGTTATCGAGTCCGGGCCGCCGTCCATTTCGATCAGGCGCAGCAGTAGCGGCGTCGCGATATTGTAGGGGAGATTGCCGGCGGCGCGCCAGGGCTTGCCGGCCGCCCAACTACGGTAGTCGAACGCAAGCGCGTCGCCGCAAACGATCCGCGCACCGGAAAGGTCGGCGCGAGAGCGCAAGATCTCGACGAGCTCCGGGTCGATCTCGAGTGCCGTGAGTTCGGCGCCTCGATCGAGCAGCGCACGCGTCAAGACGCCGGTGCCGGCGCCGATCTCGAAGACGGAGAGTTCCGTGGGAGCGTTTTGCATCGCGCACTCGGCGATGCGATTCGCCGTCGACTCGCTGACCAAAAAGTTTTGCCCGAGGCGCTTCTTTGGGCGTAGCCCCGATCGGGCAAGCATCGTGCGGGGACTCGGCATCCCCCTATCTTACGCCGTACGCCGCTTACTTCAAACGATAAACGGTAACGGCGCGGCGGCCGAAGGCCAGCGCCGCACCGAGCGAGTCGAAGCCGAGATCGATTCGGCGTCCGACGATATCACCGCCGGTGTCGCCTGCAACGGCGACTCCGTAACCAGAAATGTAGAGACGAGTTCCCAACGGGATCACTCTAGGATCGACGGCGACGATTCCGTAACCGGCGCGCCGTCCGATCGCGGTCATCCCGCTTCCTCCCGCACTTCCGGCGGTGTACGCCGTCGCGAACATTAGCATCGCGCCGCGGGCGAGCTCCGCCATCTGCGAGATACCGCGCGCTTCGAACGCTGCCAGCGTCGACGCCCCGATACCTTGCGCCAAGATGCGCGGCTTTGCGGACTGAATTACGACCGACGAAACGATCGTACCGCGCACGCGTCCACCGTCGCGCTGTAAATACTCGACGCGAACTTCGCGCAGACCCGCGCGACCGCGAGCGATGACTTTGGAACTGCCTGGTTGGAGCGACGAGTTGAAGCGAGTGATGGTTTTCGGGGCGATCGAACGTCGTTCGACGCGCTCCCAGCTGATGAGGCCATTGCCATGCCAGGTGACGCCGGCGGCGACGGTCTGGTCAGTTGGTGCGGCCGCCCACGCAGGGCCTACCGCGAGGGCGGTCCCCAAGAAAGCGGCACAGAGTACGCGTCCGATCAATCCGAAGTTCCTTTCTTTCCCGAAAAGCATCACGGTCGGCAAATCTACACCGCGCAGAGAGGCGGACGATGAACGCAATTCGCGTTTGTACTTGAAGCGGCGTGTGCGGCCGCTGGGGCAACGGATCCGACGGAAACGCCAAGACTACAGTGGCCCGCTCGCCGATTTGGGCAGGCCCGGCTGACCCGGGCACTATACCACACTCGTTTCGGCGCGAAAATATGTCAAAAGTAACAATTCGCAAGGTGCCACCTTCTTGCTAAGCTCCTTTTTCGCAGCCGGGCGCCTCGGGCAGCAACGCGAAGAGATTGCGCCTATGGAGCGCCTGCGCGTGGGGCTGTTTACGGAAATTTACCGCCCCGTCGTCAACGGCGTCGTGGCCTCGGTCGAGACCCTGGCGCAAGGCCTGCAGCGGGAAGGCCACGAGGTCTTTTGCTTCGCGCCGAAGATGGCGGGCGCGACCGGCCCCGAGAGCCGGATCGTCCGGATCCCGTCGCTGCCGCTGCCCGGCAAAACTCCGTACCGTCTCACGCTGCCCCTCGTCAGCCCGCGCGACGTCAAAAGGGTTATCGAACGTCTCAGTGTCGTTCACGTCCATTCTCCGTTTATCACCGGCTGGATGGGGATGCGCTACGCTCGCCGTTACCGCGTGCCGCTGATCTACACGTACCATACGCAGCTTGAAGCGTACGCGCACTACGTTCCGTTCGAAGCGAACGCCACGCGCTTTGCGGCATCGCAACTAACGCGAAGATTCGCAAACCTCGCCGACGCGGTGATCGCACCGACGCCGGCGATGGCCGTGCGCCTGCGCGAGCTCGGCGTGACCGTGCGCGTGGAAACCGTTCCCAGCGGAATCGACGTCGCGCGCTTCGGCGCCGGGAAGCGCCGTGAAGAACTGCGCGCGCAGGCGGGCGCCCGAAACGGCGCGCGGCTGTTCCTCTACGTCGGACGCCTCGCCAAAGAAAAGAACATCGAGATTCTCTTCGAGGCCATGGCTCGAGCGCAGGATCCGGAGGTGTGCCTGGCCATCGCCGGCGACGGTCCGTTGCGCGAGGAACTCGGACGCCGTGCGAGGGCGCTTGGGCTCGAGAGCCGGATTCGGTTTCTTGGGCTAATCGAGCAGGACCGGCTGCCCGACCTCTATGCCAGTGCCGACGCATTTGTGATGCCGAGCGTTACCGAGACCCAAGGCATCGTGCAGGCAGAGGCGCTTGCGGCCGGGCTCTGGGTGATCGCCGCCGACGCGCCACAGAACCGGGACGTGCTCGGTTCGGCCGGGGTGCTCGTCGCTGCCGAACCCGCGGCCTTCGCTGCCGCCCTGGCGGGGGTGCCTTTGCAGCCAGACCCGCGACGTGTCGCCGAGGCTCGTGCGGCTGCGGCCCGCTTTTCGGTCGAGGAACAGATCTCGCGAACCCTGAGCCTCTATGAAAGCCTGATGCACCCGGCTCGTATCGCTTGACGTCGAACATACGTTCGCATAAAATAAGGGTACGAGGGTGATGAGATGCAAAAATCGGGGCAGCGGGCGAACGAGGTAGCGATCGGATATGCCGTCGGGCCGGCAGGAGGGGGCGTAGCGTACGCGAGCCTTCAGCGTACCGGCGCCTGCGAGGTTCTGCGCCTTCCATTCCGGATCAAGCAGATCGCCGCGTCGGTCGAGCGCGCCGCGGGTTATGCGGCGCTCATTGCCGTTGCGCGAGCGATTCACCGGCTTGGCGTCACCCGCGTTCGCTTCATCCTGGCGGACGAAGATTTCGTTCGCGAAGTGGCGTCCCGCGCCGAGGTGCCGGATAATCTCGTTCTTCCGTACGTCCGTTTACGCTGTGCGCTCAATGCGCTCGGCGACTTCGAGATTGCGGCTGGACCGACTGACGACCTGATGCAAAGGGCGAGGGCCGAAGTAGCGCTGAACCAAGCGGCGTGAAGTTGGTGCGCGTCAGCGCGCAGGATCTACCGGTGGAAACCAAAGCGTTAGCGCAGGCACTTCTCGGCTGCGTTCTCGTGCGTGAGAGCGAAGAAGGTACGGTTGCCGGCCGCATCGTCGAAACGGAGGCCTACCTCCCGGGCGACCCGGCGTGTCATGCCTTTACGGGAAGGAGTCCTCGCAATGCGACGCTCTTCGGACCTCCGCATCGCGCCTACGTCTACCAAATCTACGGTATTTCGTTTTGCTTCAACCTTTCCAGTGAGCCCGAGGGGGAGGGCGCGGGCGTGCTGGTTCGCGCTCTGGAGCCCCTTGTCGGACTTCCGCTGATGCGGCGGCGGCGCGGCGCCGAAGCGCTCCGCGATCTCTGCCGCGGTCCGGGCCGTCTCTGCCAAGCGCTCGCGATCGACCGGAAATTGGACGGAGCCGATCTCTTTGCCGATGGCGCCCTTTGGCTGGCTCGCGCCGATCGCGAGCCGGCGCGCGTGCGGCGTAGTTGCCGTATCGGTCTCACGAAGGCTGCGCACCGGCGGTTGCGATTCTATGCGGCCGGGAGCCCGTTTGTTAGCGGACCGGCTCGATTGAACCCGGCTTGAACCCGGCCGGGCGCCTATGCTATAGTGTGAGACGTCGCGTAGCGGTCGTTTGTCGACAGCCGTGACATTCTTTGACATCCTCACGCTCACGTCTCCGATCTGATTGCGACGGCAGCCTCTCCTTCGCTGATCGAAGCTTGACGTGCGCGGCTCTATGAGAGAGATAGCGTCCTGCAAACCGAACATCGGCCCAACCCAGAACACCGTGTAAATAATGAAATGCGCCCCGCGCCAGGCGGCGGACGGCGGCGGCGTACGCGCCGGCGTCACCACTTTGGTCAGCATCCGGCGACGTTTCAGGAACAGCTGCCGCAGGTAGACGTTCCCCCCATGATCACCGCGGCTCAGCTCGCCGATAAAACGAAGAACGAGCTGATCGAGGTCGCCCAAGAACTCGAGATCGAGATTCTGAACCCCGCGAAACTCAAGAAGGACGAAATCGTCGAGTTGATCGTGCAGGGGCAGATCGCCCGCTCGGGCATCGAAGTTGCCAGCGGCATACTCGACGTGTTGCCGGAAGGTTATGGCTTCTTACGTCGCGCCGGCTACTATATCGGAAACGATGACATCTACGTCAGCCAGTCGCAGATCCGCCGTTTCGAGTTGCGGCGCGGCGACATGGTCGAAGGTCAGGCGCGGCGCCCGAAGGAGAGCGAGAAGTATTACGGGCTCATCCGCGTCGATAAAGTCAACGACTTAGATCCCGAGGCGATCAAAGGACGGCGAAGCTTCGAAAAAGGGACGCCGATCTATCCGCAAGAGCGTTTCAAGCTCGAGGTCCGCTCGACGCAGCTTTCGACTCGCGTCATCGATCTGTTCTCGCCGATCGGCATGGGCCAACGCGCACTCATCGTATCGCCGCCGAAAGCCGGCAAAACGACGCTCCTCAAGAACATCGCAAACTCGATCTCCATCAATCACCCGGACGCGCACATCATCGCGCTGCTCGTTGACGAGCGGCCCGAAGAGGTCACCGATATGCAGCGCACGATCGACGGCGACGTGGTGGCCTCGACGTTCGACGAGCATCCGGAGAACCACACCGCCGTTGCCGAGCTGACGATGGAACGCGCGAAGCGTCTCGTAGAGCTCGGCAAAGACGTCGTGATCCTCCTCGACTCGATCACCCGCCTGGCGCGTGCCTACAATCAGGTCGTCGCGAGCTCCGGCCGGACGCTCTCCGGCGGACTCGACACCGCGTCCCTCCACAAGCCGAAACGATTCTTCGGTGCCGCGCGCAAAATCGAAGAAGGCGGTTCGCTCACGATTATCGCGACGGCGCTGATCGAAACGGGCTCGAAGATGGACGACGTGATCTTCGAAGAGTTTAAGGGCACCGGTAACATGGAGATCGATCTCACCCGCAAGCTCGCGGAATCGCGCGTCTTTCCGGCGATCGATATCAAACGCTCGGGCACTCGGCACGAAGAGCTTCTGCTTACGCCCGACGAGATGCGCAAGATCTGGATGCTGCGCCGCGCGACGGCCGTGCTCAACACCGGTGACATCACTGAAATCATCCTCGACAAGATGGCGCAAACGCGTACGAACGAAGAGTTCCTCCAAACGGTTACCAAGGAGGCGCTCTCGATGTCGCGCGGCTACGAAGACAACAACAACGCAAAGTACTAGCTGTGGCGCGACGGGCTAACCCGATGTATCGGAAACGCTCGTCGCTCCAGCCATCCATGGCGCGTCCTCCGCTAAGCGAGCGCTGCGAGTCGAAGGGCTCGTCGATCCGAGTCTCCTCAACAACGGCTTAGCCCGTCGTTTTTTGTTCGAACTTGCCGTGCGGGTTAAAATTGAAGCGGGGTTGACGAGCGGCTCGGGGCAGTATGCAGCAGTCGATTAGGCTGAACAAGTTTCTGGCACGGGCTGGGGTCGCGTCGCGACGGCACGCCGACGAGCTGATCGCAGCCGGCCGCGTCAGCATCGATGGGAAGGCGGCCCGAGAGCTTGGGACCATGGTCGAACCGGCGAGCGAGGTTCGGGTAGACGGCGCGCCCGTCGCACCGCCGGAAGAGCTGACCTATCTTCTAATGAACAAGCCCCTCGGAGTCGTGACGACGATGCACGACCCCCAGGGACGGCGGACCGTCGGGCAGCTCGTGAACGGGCGGCCGAGAGTCTTTCCGGTAGGCCGGCTCGACTATGCGACGGCCGGCGCGCTGCTGTTGACCGATGACGGCGAGCTCGCGCATCGATTACTCCATCCGCGCTTTGGGGTAGATAAAACCTATCGAGCTGAGATCGGCGGGCGGCTCTCTCCCGATGAGGTGCGCCGCCTGATGGAGGGGATTTCGTTGGAAGACGGCCGCGCGGCCGGCGCAAAGGTTCGCGTGCTCGCGGTTCGGCGGGAGCGCTCGGTCGTCGACGTGACCATTCATGAGGGACGCAATCGGCAAGTCCGGCGAATGTTCGAAGCGATCGGTCATCCGATACTGGCTCTCACGCGAACGCGATTTGGGCCGTTGCGGCTCGGCTCGCTGCCGGCCGGTCACGTACGCGCCCTTACCGAGAAAGAGCTCGAGGCGCTGCAACGGCATCGCAGGCCGCCGGCGCAATCGCCTCGTACCAACCGCCTGAGGTAATGCAATGAACCGCTTCTTTCAAATCGCCGCTATCGCCGCCGTCGCGTTCTCCGCTCTCGGTGACCGGGCTCTCGCGCAGTACGCGAACGAGTACACGCCCGCGAAGCTGATCAAGCAAGGCACGACCACGGCGGGCATCGCCGGCAGCGGCAAGGTCGTCGTGCAGGTTCAGGTCAACGCCGATGGCTCCCACAAAGTCATTCGCGTCATCAGCTCGACGAACTCTGCCGACAACGAGGCGGCGATGCAGATCGCCCAGAGCTCGAGCTACCGCCCGGCTCACCGCGGCACGACGCCGATTACCGCTTTCTATGACTTCACGCTAAAATTCAACGGCAAGTCGGTCGCCCAGAATCCCAGTGAGACCGGCGGAATCAGCATGCCCGCAAGCGGGACGCTTTCGCCGGCGGCGAGCCAGATCGCGACGCTGATACGGCAGAAACAGTATTCGCAAGCCAAATCGAAGGCGCAGGCCGGGTTGCTCAACTCGCCGGACGACCAGGGGCTGCGAGAAATGCTCGGGATCGCGTCCTACGATTCCCAAGACTTCGATGGTGCGGCGGCGGCCTTCGATAAGGTCCCCTCGATCGCGCCCCAGTTCAAGTCCGTAGCCGCCCAGAGCTTTGCCGCGGCCGCCGTGAAAGCGGCCTCGAGCAACCCCACGCAAGCGCTGAACTATGCGAACAAGGCCATGAGTCTGGCCTCGGACACGAACTCCCGGTTCGCGCTGGGCGTTGCGCAGTTGGCCAACAACGATAACGCAGCGGCGCTTGCCTCACTGAAAGCGGCACACGACTCCGCGATGGCCGATTCGAAGATCCCCGTCTCTTCGAAGGTGAACATCGACTCCGAGCTGCTGCAAGCCTATCTTGCCAACAACGACGTGCAAGGCGCGCAGACGGTCTCGGCGCAGATCAAGCAGCTCGATCCTTCGAGCACGGCCGGCGCGCGCGCAATGGGCGCCAGCCTGCTAAAGTCGGGCCAGGCGGCAGCCGCCGCGAAAGACAGCGAAACCGCCTTAAAAGATTTCGACCAGGCGGCAGGCCTGGGTGACCCGCAAATTGCGGTCACAGCGAACGTCGCCGCCGCGTTTGCAGTAGCGCAGAGCGCGAAGCCGGACTACAAGCGGATGCAGAGTTATGCAGACAAAGCACTCGCTCTTCAGCCGAACAACGCTCAGGCGAACTTTGCAGAAGGGATCGCGCTGACGGGGCAATGGGCCGGCAGCCACAACGATGGAATCAAAAAGCAAGCCGCCGACGCGCTGGCCAAAGCCGACCAGCAAGCCAAAGCCGACGGCAACGAGGCCCTCGCGCTTCAAGTGGAAACGTTCGTGAAGAACAACCTCAACGGCGGCGCCAGCGCCCCGCCGGCAAGCGGGCCGTAAATCACCAGGACTTTATCCGGGGGTGGGCCAAAGGGTCGCCCTCACAGGGCGGATGGTCGCCGCGCAGCAACGTTAATTGGAGGGTGGTAGAACACCGTGTTTTCGGGATTTTTGGGTCTCATGCAGCAGGGCGGCTGGGATATGTGGCTGCTCTTGCTCATCTCGATCGTCGGTCTCGCAGTCGTCATCGAACGCCTCGTCTTCTTCCAAATGCAGCACTCCGACACCAAAGGCTTGCTGCGCCAGATCGGAACGAAGGTCTCGGCCGACGATCTCGACGGCGCAATCGAAATCTGTAAGAAGAACCGCGGGATGCTTCCGCGCATCCTCGAGTTCGGGCTTCGTCGCGGCGAGAAGAATCGCGCCGACATCACCGACGCCCTCTCGATCGCGCTGATGGAGCACCTCAACTCGCTCGAGCGTAATCTGCCGATCATCGGCACGATCGCCGTCATCGCTCCCTTCGTCGGTCTCTTTGGAACGGTGCTCGGTATCATCCGCGCGTTCCAAGACATCGCTCTGAAGGGCAACTCGACTCCGGCCGTGGTTGCCGCCGGCGTTTCAGAAG
Organism: Candidatus Cybelea sp.; assembly: GCA_036264815.1. Classification (GTDB taxonomy): domain Bacteria; phylum Vulcanimicrobiota; class Vulcanimicrobiia; order Vulcanimicrobiales; family Vulcanimicrobiaceae; genus Cybelea. The sequence goes on along the minus strand of DATAQH010000293.1, from coordinate 3,448 downwards.
CGCTGATCACGACCGCAACCGGTCTTATCATCGCGGTCATCGCGGTCGTGTTCTTCAACTTCTTCAAGTCGCGGATCAAGAACTACAACCAAGAGATGATCGTTGCGGCAAACCAGCTCGCGGAGATGCTGCACTTCCACAACACGGGAGCGCCGATCCCGACCGAGCTGTATCAGCCGACCGGGGCGCGCACGAAGTAAGGATCGCAGGACACTACCGTGTCGCTTCTATCGTCACAGCAAGATCAGGAGGTAATGGCGGAGATCAACATCACGCCGTTCACCGACGTCCTCCTGGTTCTGCTTATCATCTTCATGATTCTTGCGGCGCTGGTCGCGCCGCCTGGTTTCGAGAAAGAACTTCCCAATAAGAATCCTAATAACTCGACCCAGAGTAAGAACAAAAACGACATCGAGGTCGACGTCAACAATAAAGGCGTTATCTTCGTCGACGGGACGAAGACGGACGACGTCGGCATCTATCGCGTGATGTACGATGCGTCGAAGAAAAAGCCGCACCACCACGTTTCGATCATCGCCGATGCGAAGGCGCCGTATGGGATAATCATTCGGATCCTCGACGCGGCCAAACAGGTTGGGCTCGAAGACGTAGGCTTCGTAACTTCGTAGGGTAGAGGAGGTTAAGAACGTGGCCGTTTCCACCGGTGGAGGCGAAGATGAGGTAATGTCGACGATCAACATCACGCCGTTTACAGACGTGTTGCTGGTACTCCTCATTATCTTCATCATTCTGGCCTCGGTCACCAAAGAGCCGAAGCTGCCCGACGCCTACAACAAGGATAAGGTTCAGCCGTCGCAGATCGTCGTGATGGTCGACGAAAAAGATCATATCCAGATCGGCTCGAACCAGGTCGACATCAAGGACGCGAAGGCCGCCTTCGCGCAGCTGCAGGACGCCACGGACCACCGCTTCAAGAGCGTGATCGTCAAGGCCGATCCGAAAGCGAGCTACGGGACAATTCTTCAGGTGATGGACGCCGCGAAGCAGGTAGACTTGACCGATTTCGGGCTTGCCAATCACGTTCAAGGCTCGCCGCCCGGGGCCACCCAATAGTCTATGGCTAAGCGCGGCGGTTACATCACGACCGGCGAACGGGTGCGCAGCTACATCGGCTGGGCATTCGTCATCGCGCTGGTGGTGCACTTAGGGGTGGCTTCGGTATTTCCGAACATCAATAAGCATGCAGAAGATCAGAAGACCGAAGAAGTAACGGTCTCGAAGATTCATAAGGTCGTCGTTCACACGCCGCCGCCGCCGACGCCGACCCCGCCGCCGACGCCGACCCCGCCGCCTGAAAGGACGCCGCCGCCTAAACAGCAGCAGCAGCCGCAGCCCAAGCTCAAGCTCAATGTCGTCCACACGACGAGCAATAGCAAGTCGAGCAGCTCGACCGAGAACGCGTATAACGCCCCGTCAAAGGGCAGCGAAAGCGGCGCGCCCGCCGGCCAGGGAACGCCCGCGGCCGCCGCGGCTACCGCGCCGCCGGGAACACCGAAGCCTTCTTGCGCCAATCCCAATGTCGAAGCAACCGTCACCAACCCGGTGCAGCCTGAGTATCCGGAGTCGGCAAAGGAGATTGGACTTGGTGCGGTCACGGTGCAGGTCGAGGTCACGGTGGGGCCTTCGGGCAATCTCGTCGGCGCGAAGGTCTATAAGAGCTCGAGCAACATGGCGATCGACCAAGCTGCCCTACGCGCGGCTCGGGAATCCACATACTCTCCGAAGCTCATCGATTGCGCGCCGTCCCAGGGCGACTATCTCTTCCGCGCCGACTTTACGCCAGGAGACTAGCCGGGTTAGAAGCTGCTCCGCGCCCCATGCAAGATGAGGCGCGCTCAGCGCTTTCTCGTTGTCGCCTTCGCGCTGTCGCTGCTGCTGCACGCGATCGTCGCATTGATCTTGCATCCGGCGCACGCCGATTTTCAGAATCAAACCGAGGTCGTTTCGATCGTCCGGCGCTCCTCGATCGCGGTCGCGAAGCAAACCCCGCCGCCTCCTAAGCCCAGACAGACTCCGGCGCCGCACCGCGGGGCGGTCGTACAGCCGCGCGCTCGGACCGCAAGCTCCGTCGGCCCCTCCGGCGGCGGACGCGGAAAGGCCACGCCTGTGCCGACCCCACCGCCCGCGACCGCTCCTCCGAAGGCCGCGAGCGCGGCGTGTGCTTCCCCGGAAGCGGCCGCAACGGTCGCGGCGACCCCAGGGCCGCCGAACATTCCGCCTGAGGCTCGTACCGAGGCGACCAGCGGGCTGGCGAGCGTGCAGGTTCAACTGGACGCGACCGGCCAGGTGCTCAGCGCCAGCGTCGCGCAGAGCACCGGCAACTCTTCTCTCGATCTCGTCGCCGTTTCGATGGCGCGCCAGGCGCGCTACGATCCGCCGCTGCACGACTGCAAACCGATCGCCGGCAGTGCAACCTTCAGCGTGAAGTTCGTCGCGTGGTAACGGCAGGCCGTCGCACGGCGTCGGGTAAACGCCAAGGGCCGTGACCTTCTTCCAAGCCTTCATTTTGGCCCTATTGCAGGGCGTGAGCGAGCTTTTTCCGGTCTCGAGCCTCGGGCATACGATCCTCGTACCGGCCTTATTGCAATGGCGTAACGTCGATCGCGCGAGCGCTTCGTTTCTCGCCTTCGTCGTCGTCCTGCACCTGGGCACCGCGCTCGCGCTGCTCGTCTTTTATCGCGTGCAGTGGGCGGCGATCGTCCGATCGCTCGTGCGCAGCGTCGTTCGCGGGAGGCTCAGCGACGACCGCGACGAGCGAATTGGCTGGCTTCTGGTCGTCGGAACGATCCCGGTCGGAATCCTGGGGGTCCTACTCGAGCATCCGGTACGGCGCCTCTTCGCCCACCCGGCGACGGCCGCGCTCTTCTTGGTCGTCAACGGCCTGGTGATGTTTGCCGGCGAAGCGTTGCGGCGTCTTCAACAACGGCGCCTCGCGCGCGCCGCTAAGCCGATCGAACGGCTGAGCTATCCCGCCAGCCTCTTCATCGGGCTCGCGCAGGCAACTGCGCTGCTTCCAGGCATTTCCCGCTCGGGAAGTTCGATGGTTGCCGGATTGCTCTGCGACCTCGATCACGAAGACGCAGCGCGCTTTTCGTTTCTGCTCGCAACGCCGGTGATCGGTGCCGCCGCGCTGCTGGAGATTCCGAGGCTTTTTGCGCCCGACGCGCATCTCGTGCTCGTTCAGGCGATCGCCGGCGGGATCGCAGCGGGCATCGCCGCCTATCTTTCCGTGGCCTTCTTAACGCGTTATTTCCGGTCGAACGATCTGCGCCCGTTCGGCTGGTACTGCGTAATCCTGGGTTCCATCTGCTTCGTACTCGCGCGTAAGGGAGTCATCACATGAAAGTTCTCGCCCTCGTTTTGGCCGTCGTCTTTTTCGTTCTCGGCATTCTCTACGGGATGGGCAGGATCAATTTCTTTACGGAGT
>DATAQH010000290.1:0-3765 GCA_036264815.1 Candidatus Cybelea sp. | reverse complement strand
CTTGCCGTTATAAATTTCAAACGACGCGGCGGCGACGCTTTCGAGCGCGACCTTGCCGGCCGGCGAAGCTCGATAGCCCGAGATGGAGTAGCGAAGGATCGTCGCATCCCCGGCGATCGCAAGATACTTGCCGTCCCACTGGATCGCGCCGGCGTGCGGCGGCCGCGCGCCGCCCCAGTCGACCTCTCTGAACCGCTTGGCGTTGCGGGCAAGCTCGACGAGATTGCCGGAGTTCGTTTGGGCGAAGAGATTGCCGTCGTTATCGTAGGCGAGGGAGGCATAGCCGCCGTTGCGCGGCGCGGCGTAGATCGTTGCCGCGCCTTTTGCCCCGGTGAAGATCGCAACGCCGGATTGCGCGGCGGAGCTTCCCGAGACGGCGAGATCGCCGCTGGTTGGATCCAGCGCGCAGCCTTGCTGCGAGCCTCCGAACGGGTTATGCAGCTCCGAGATCGGCCGGGTTCCCCCATGCGCGTATTTGAGAATCTCGCTGCCCGCAAGCGCGACGACGTCTCCATTGCGGCCCGAACAGAGCGCGCCGGCCCCAACGTCGAGGAGCCGGCCTTGCGGCTTTCCCTCGGGGAACGAGTAGACGCGCACGCTACCGTCCTTCGAGTCGGCGACGTAGAGAAGGTCGCTGGATTGAAGATCGGCTGCCATCGTGGAGCCCACGCCGAGCCGGCTCAACTGCTCCGCGGCGGTGCCCGATTGCCCGGGAACCAGCGCGTTGCTCTGGGTTTGCGAACCCGAACAGCCGGCTGCGACCGCAAGAATCGCGCAGATGCAAAGCCCGCTGCGCAACAACCCCGAGAAACCCGTCATCTCCAACGCCTCCTTTAGCGCACAATAGATTCGTTAAGCGGCCACCACCAGCCTAGGCTCATAAGAGACCGTTTGTGAGCCCGCAGGCTCCTTCCAGCGTTAACTGCTGCGCCGAGCCGGGCGTCATCCAGACGAACCAGGTGTCGTCGCCGGCGATGCCGTCGACGGCGATACCCGCCCACGTCTGCAGCGCACGCAGCGCGGTCTCGGTCGCCGGACCGAAGCGGCCGTCAACGGCTCCGGCGTAGGGCGTGAATTGCACCGCTACGTCCGCGCCCGAGAGCGCCTTTTGCAGCCACGCGACCACCGGACCATCGGATCCTTGTGCCAGCTTCGGCGACGCTTCACGGTAGCTCGGCAGCGCCGCCCACGTTTGCGGGCCGACGATTCCGTCGACGGTCAATCCGTTGGCTTGTTGAAAGCTCTTCACGGCGGTCTCCAAGCTCGAATCGAACGAACCGGTGATGGGCCCGAACGGATTCCACAGCAGGTGGCGCGCGAGAACGCGCTGCAGACGCTTGACGTCCTCGCCGCTAGAACCAAGACTAATCGTTGCCGGCATGATCGATCCTCCGAAGGTGTGGGGTTAGAACTCGTTGCCCAAATCGATCGAGGCCGTCATCGCGCGGACCTTGCCATTCTCGATCACGAAGATCAGCGACTCGGCGTTATCGACTTTTTTGGGTGGACTGGCTACGGTGGTACCTGGGACCGTCGCCGCATACGCCACGACGAACCGTCCGCTTTTTTCCACGGGCTTGCCGCCGTACGCCGCGACCAGCTCCTCAAACGTGCTGCCGATCCGCACGCCGCGGCCGGTGCCGACCTGCGAGAGATCGGCGTCGGGAACGGTGACGCCCGGCGGCGGCGCTTTGAAGACCGCGACGCTGCACTGATCGGTACTCGCTGCGGCGAGCCCGATACTATGCTTGCGATCGTACTTGACGAGCTGCCAGATGCCGCCGCCGATCGGGACGCCGCTCGCGCCGCAGTGCATGGAACGCATGCTGCTGCCCGGCAAATAATCCGGCTTGATCGTCGCGGCCGCCGTCTGCGATTGGTGCGCGGCGGTCGCTCCGAAAAACCAGTCGCTCAGGTCGGGCGCGTTTCCAGCGGCTCCGAGTGTCGCGACCAGAATCAAAACGGTTAACGAAGTTCCCCAGAAAGAGCGCAAACCCAAAACTCCTTTACTTAACGACGAAGTTCGTCGGCGGAACGGTTTTGACGCAGCTCGTATCGGCGCGGTTTAAGACGTCGAAGAACGAGGCGGTTATTGCGTAGGCGCACTGGTTTGCCTGCGCCGAGGGGCTGCCGAAAGCAACGTGCGCAACGTTGGGAATCGTCACGACGGTGGAATTTCGCAGCGTGCGCGCAACGTACGCGCCGAACGACGCCGCGGTCTGGCCGTCGTACTGCGCGGATATCACCAGCGTCGGGATGCTGCTGCGCGTCACCGCTCGCACTTGCGACGAGACCGGCGGCACGTTCCAGTCGCTGCAGTTCTGGCGCATAAAGGGCAGGTTGGGAGCATTGCGCAGAATCGAAAGCGGAAACATCGGGAACGCGAGGTGTCCGGCAGCGATGACGTTCTGCTCGGTTTCGTAGGGTACCCACTCGCCGCACGAGACGCCGTAGAACAAGCCGTTACCGAGCACGCCTTCGCTTGAGGTATCGACCCTCGGCGCCGCCCAGGTCGATGCGATCGGCCCGGGATCGCCGTGCGCGAGCGCGTCGATCCCTGCGGGCAGTTTTGCCGCAAAGTGCGTCCCCGGCGATACCGCCCATTGCACGAGCATGCCGCCGCTGATCTTGACGCTTACCTTTCCGGAGTGGCCGGGCACTTGCACCTTGACCGTCTGCGGTCTCTTTTCGTAGCGTAGGACCAGCCGGCGGAACGTCGCGCCGATATCGCCGTAGCGCTTACGACAGGTGGCTTGCCGGCCGCACGCCTTGAAAACGGCGTTAATTCCTTCGGCCGCACTCTTCCACGCCGCGGCTCCGCCGGCGAGCGAAGGCGGGAAGACGCCGTCGATCGCGACCGAACGAATTCCGCCGGGATGCTCGCGCAGGTACGTCAGCGCGAGATCGGTTCCATAGGAGATTCCGTAGACGTTCCATTTCGCAATGTGGAGCGCGGCGCGCAGATCGTCGACGTCGTCCGCGCTCTCCAACGTGTTGTAGGCGGCGAGGTCGCGCGTCTTCGTGGCCATTTCACGGCGGCACGCGAGCGTCGCCGCGGAAAACGCAGATCCCGTGGCCGCAGCGTCGTACGGCATATCGAGCGTCTTTCCGGCCCAACGATCGACCGACGCGCACGTCAGCCTCGGCTGCGCGCTGTAGGTGCCGCGCTGCGACATAAAGATGACGTCGCGATCGGCGTTGAGCTTGCCGGCCAACGCCATCGGAATCTCGGTGATGGCGTCATCCCCCGGGCCGCCCGCGAGCCACACGATCGGATCGCTCTTGGCCTTCGGCGAACTCGCCGGCACGATCGCGACGGAGAGGCTTATCGTCTGTTTGCTGGAGCCGCGGCGGTTTTCCGGAACGACGAGCCGCCCGCAACGCGCTTTTTTCAACTCGGGGATCGGCGCCGGCATCGCGGGGCATGGGGCGGAGACGAAGCTGGGGGCGCCGGCCGGCGTTTGCGCCGCGACCAAAGCGGCGATCCCCGAGGCCGAGAGCACACCGGCAATCGTAACGACCCAGACGAGCGGTTTCATTTACAGCTTGAATCCTGTTCCTTGCAACGTAGCGGCGCACGATGTCTTGGGCGAACGCGGGCTCTGGAGAAACGACTGGAAGATCTGCTGCGCGCATGGCGACTGCACGATCACCCAGTGCGCGATGGCCTTGATCTTTACGTAGGTCGAGTTCGGCAGCGTGTTTGCAGCGTAACGCCCCCACTGCGCACCGGTCTTCGAATCGATCGCGCCCGAGACGACCAAG
>DATAQH010000253.1:0-12831 GCA_036264815.1 Candidatus Cybelea sp. | reverse complement strand
ACTCCGTCGAGTCCGTCCACCGTGTGGCGGCCTGCGCGGTAGATGCGACGGGACGCGTTGCGTTCCAAGCCGGCGATGTCGAAGCCCCGGTCTACCTGCGTTCGAGTGCAAAGCCGTTCATAGCCGCCGCGGCGATCCAAGCCGGCGTCGCCGAGCGGTTCGGGCTCGAACCGCGTGAAATCGCGGTGATGACGGCCTCGCACGTTGGCGAGCCGTTCCACGTGGCGGCCGTCGAATCTATTCTGAGGAAGATCGGCTTGGACGCATCGGCCCTGCAATGTGGCGTGCATGCGCCGTACGACGAAGCTGCGGCCGCGGCCTTGCGCCGCGCCGGCAGCGAGCCGACCGTGCTCCATAACAACTGCTCCGGAAAGCACGCTGGGATCCTGGCTTTGTGCCTGGCGATCGGCGCAGACATCGCGACGTACCTGCGCGTGGACAGTCCGGCGCAACAACGCATTCTCGCGTTGTGCGCGAGAGTTTCGGACGACGATGCGAAAAAGTGGCCGCTCGGCGTCGACGGCTGCGGCATTCCGGTCTACGCGACGGGGTTGCGAAATGCGGCGATGTCGTTTGCGCGGTTGGCGACGATGCGCGAGGTCGGCGACGCCGATGCGCGCGCGCTCGAAGTCGTTCGTGACGCCATGCTCGCGTATCCGGAGTACGTTGCCGGCACTGGCCAGTTCGATACCGAACTGATGACCGTGGGCGGCGGGAACTTGCTCTCAAAGGCCGGCGCGGAGGGCGTTCACTGTGCGGGCGCGGTCGCCGAAGGATACGGTTTTGCCGCAAAGGTCGTTGACGGCGCGTCGCGAGCGAGGGGGCCCGCTTCCCTCAGCGCGCTTGCGCGTCTGGGGCTTCTCGACGAGGTAAAAGCGGCTCGGCTCGCACGATTTGCGAGGCCGGCAGTGTATAATCGGGCCGGAGTTGCCGTGGGGGAGATTGCTGTCCGGGATCATGTCTGAGTACCTGAGCGAGCTCGCGCGACGCGTCCTAATCTTCGACGGTGCCATGGGGACGCAGCTCATGGCGCTGGAGCTCTCCGCTTCCGATTTCGGCGGCGCCCAGCGCGCCGGCTGTAACGAGGTGCTCGTCCTCACGCGTCCCGACATCGTGCGTACGATTCACGAGTCGTATCTCGCCGCGGGCGCCGACGTCGTGGAGACCGATTCGTTTACCGGATCGCGAATAAAACTCGACGAGTACGGTCTGGGCGAGCAAACCTACGAGATCAACTTCCGCGCCGCGGCAATCGCCCGCGAAGCCTGCGACGCGTTCTCCACAGGGCGGCGGCGTTTTGTCGCGGGCTCTATGGGACCGACCGGGATGCTGATTTCGTCCTCCGATCCGACGCTCTCCAACGTCACCTACTCCAAGCTGCGCGAGACCTACGGCGAACAGGCGAGAGCGCTCGTCGAAGGCGGCGCCGATCTGCTCGTGCTCGAGACGATGCAGGACCTCCTGGAACTGAAGGCGGCGATCGCCGGAATCGTGCTCGAGTTCGAGCGCGGATTGCGCCGCGTGCCAATTCAGGCTCAGCCAACCCTCATCACCGAAGGTCGCATGCTCCTCGGAACCGACATTCGCGCGATTCGGGCGACGCTCGACGCGCTTCCGATCGACGTCATCGGGCTCAACTGTTCGACGGGCCCCGCGCAGATGCGAGACTCGATCCGCTTTCTCTGCGAGAACTCGCGCTGCTTCGTCAGCGTCGTTCCAAACGCCGGCCTTCCGCTGATGGGACCGCAGGGTGAAACGATCTATCCGGAGAGCCCGCAGGAGCTTGCCGCCGAGTTGAGCGCCTTCGTTCGCGATTTCGGGGTCGACGCGGTCGGCGGATGCTGCGGAACGACGCCCGCCCACATCACCGCGTTGCGCGATGCGGTTGCGGCGCTGGAACGCCGAGCGAGGCCTCGCATCGAGTGCCCGCAAGAAGTCGCCTCGGCAATTACCGCCGCATCCCTCGAACAGGTGCCGCGGCCGCTTCTGGTCGGCGAGCGCATAAACGCGCAAGGCTCGCGCAGGGTAAAGCGTTTGCTGCTTGAGGAGAGTTACGACGATATCGTCCTGCTGGCGCGTCAGCAAGTCGAAGAGGGCGCCCACGTGCTCGACCTGTGCTGTGCACTCACCGAGCGAGCCGACGAGGACGAGCAGATGCGGATCCTCGTGCGACGGCTCGCACAATCGATCGAAGCGCCCTTGGCTATCGATTCGACCGAGCCCAAAGTGATGCAGACCGCGCTGGAAAACTATCCCGGCCGCGCGATTCTCAACTCGGTTCATCTCGAGGCCGGGCGCGCGAAGATCGACGTGATTCTCCCGCTGGCAAAAGAGCACGGGGCGGCGGTCGTCGCCCTCACGATCGACGAACAGGGAATGGCGAAGACCGCCGACCGCAAACTCGAAGTCGCACGGCGCATCTACGAGATCGTCGTGGGAGAATACGGGCTGCCGCCGGGAGCACTGATCTTCGACGCGTTGACATTTACCTTATCGACCGGGGATCCCGAGTTCGCCGATTCGGCGGTAGCGACGATCGAAGGGATTCGCGCGATCAAGCGAGATCTGCCCGGATCGCTGACGTCGTTGGGAATCTCGAACGTCTCCTTCGGCCTGCGCCCCGATGCGCGCGCGGCTCTCAACTCGGTATTCCTCTACCATTGCGTTGAAGCCGGTCTCGACTGCGCGCTCGTCTACGCGAAAGAGATCGTTCCGTACTTCGAGATCGAAGCCGATGTGCGGGAGCTGTGCGACGATCTCGTCTTCAATCGGCGTTCCGATGCGCTGCCGCGGCTCATCGAATATTTCGAGGCCGCGCGTTCGCAGGGACTGCCCGAGGGGGAACGCGGCGACCTGACGGAATCGGCCGCGCAAGACGTCGCCGTCGAAGAGCGCATCCATCAGGCGATCCTGCGACGGCGTAAGGACGGCATCGAGAAGGCGATCGACGAGGCGCTGTTGGCGCGCTCGCCCGTCGAGGTGCTCAACGAGGTGCTCCTGCCGGCGATGAAGGACGTGGGCGACCGCTTCGGCCGTGGAGAGCTGATTCTGCCGTTCGTCTTGCAATCGGCCGAAGTGATGAAGCGAGCCGTCGCGCATCTCGAGCAGTTCCTCGAGCGATCCGAGGGCGCGACGAAAGGAACGGTCGTGCTCGCAACGGTGTTCGGGGACGTGCACGACATCGGAAAAAATTTAGTGCACACGATTTTGGCGAACAACGGCTATACGATTCACGACCTCGGGAAGCAAGTCCCGATGAGCTCGATACTCGAGAAGGCGGTGGAGGTCAACGCCGACGCAATCGGTCTTTCGGCGCTCCTGGTCTCGACCAGCAAACAGATGCCGGTCTGCCTCGAAGAGCAAGACGTCCGCGGCCTGCAGTTCCCGGTGATTATCGGGGGCGCGGCCATCAACCGCGATTTCGGGCGTCGCATCGCTCTGCTGCAAGACGGTGCCCGCTTCTTCGAACCCGGCGTCTTCTACGCGCGCGACGCGTTCGAGGGACTCGAGCTCGTCGACGCCCTCACCAGCGATCCGCAAAAGCGATCGGACCTCCTCGAACGAACCAAACGCGAAGCACTCGCGCAGCGGGAGCGGCGCCCCGCAGCGCCGGCATCGCGCATAGTCTCGGTTTCCGCGATTAAAAGCGAGCTCGCGCCGGTGCCCGTTCCTCCGTTTTGGGGCGTTCGAACCCTTGAACAGGTCGACTTCGAAGAACTGTGGGGTTGTTTCGATTTGCGCAGCCTCTACCGTCTTTCGTGGGGCGCGGCAAATACGAAAGGCGAAGCTTTCGAACGGCTCGTGCGCACGGAGTTCGAGCCCCGCCTCGCTCGCTATCAAGCGAGAGCGCCGCGCGAACGCCTGATCGAACCGGTCGCCGTCTACGGTTATTTCCCCGCCGCCGGCTTGGGCGACGAGGTACTCGTGTACGATCCGACCCGGCCCGATCGCGAGATTGCGCGCTTTCCATTTCCGCGTCAAGCAGGCGGAGAGCACCTCAGCCTAGCCGATTACCTGCGCGAGCCCAATAACGGCGCGGGTCGCGACGTCGTGGCAATGCAAGTGGTTACCGTGGGGCGCAATGCCGGTGCGCAAATCGAACGCTTGCAGGCTGCAGGCGACTATAGCGAGTCCTATTTCCTCCACGGCTTCTCCGTGCAGGCAGCCGAAGCGCTCGCGGAATACGCGCATCGCAACATCCGTAGCGAGCTGGGGCTGCCGGCGTCGCGTGGGAAACGTTATTCGTGGGGCTATGGTGCTTGCCCCGATCTCGACCAACACGCCACGGTCTTCAAATTGCTCGATGCCACCGCAAGGATCGGCGTTACGCTGACGGAGGCATTCCAGATCGTACCCGAGCAGTCGACCGCGGCCATCGTGATGCACCATCCGAAGGCCGCCTATTTCAACGCTGCGGCGACCAAAGAGATCGCCGTCTGAGTACCCCTTCGGAAGTTTGACGAGCCAAGCGACGCGCGTCGAAGCTCGTTGAGAAGACGCGCCGCGAGGAGCCTGCTTAGCAGGCCGTGGCGATTTATGGGCGTACCGTGGCTTTTCAATGACCGTCCGCACGATTCTCACCATCGGCTTGGTCATCGTCGCGCTCGCGCTCATCGTGGCGCTCGTCCGGGCGCTGCCGCGGCATCGTCCGCTCGTGCCCGAGCCGGTGCGGGGCCTGATCGGGGTGTTGATCGGCTTTCTGACCAACTTCTTCGACACGCTGGGCATCGGCTCGTTTGCCACGACGACGTCGTTATTCAAGTTTCTGCGGCTCGTCCCAGATGAGAAGATCCCCGGAACGCTCAACGTCGGCCACGCATTGCCGACGGTGGCGGAGGCCGCGATCTTCATCACGATCGTCTCGGTCGAACCTCGTACGTTAATTTTGCTGATCCTCGCCTCCGTCGCCGGGGCCTGGCTCGGTGCCGGTTTCGTCGCGCGTCTGCCCCGCCGCTACGTACAGATCGGCATGGGAACCGCGTTGCTCGCGGCGGCGGTGCTCTTCATCATGAGCAACCTCAAAGGCAGCCAGTTCGGTCTGGTGGGCTCCGGTCTTGGGCTCGAAGGCGTGCGACTGTGGATCGGCATCTTCGTCAGCCTCTGTTTAGGCGCGTTGATGACGATCGGGATCGGGCTCTACGCCCCGTGCATGATCATGGTGAGCCTCCTGGGCATGAGCCCGATCGCCGCCTTTCCGATCATGATGGCGTCATGCGCGTTCTTGATGCCGATTGCTAGCCTGCGATTCATCCGCTTCGACGCGTTCTCGATGCGTGCGGCCCTCGGTTTGACGCTGGGCGGGATACCGGGCGTTCTGATCGCTGCATTTTGGATTAAGCAGATGAATCTAGTTACGCTGCGCTGGATCGTCGTCGCGGTGGTGATCTATGCTGCCGTCGTCATGCTGCGCTCGGCAGCGCGGCGCCCCGCCGGAGAGACAGAGTACGCGTACGCCGAGGGGCAATAGACGCTTCCGAGCGCGCCGCAAAAACCGCCGCTAGGCGGCGACTTCGATCGTGCTGTAGACGAAGCGTCCGCCGACCATCGTCGCGATGACGCGATACTCCTTATCCCAGAACGACAGATCGGCGCGGAGGCCGCGCGCGATGCGCCCCACCTCCGTTTCGTGCCGGATCAGCCTCGCCGGCGCGTGCGTTGCGGCGACGATCGCCTGAGCGAACGGAATTTGCGCGTACGACATGTAGTTCCGCAACGCCTCATCCATGCGCAGCGCGCTGCCGGCAATCGTCCCGTCGGCCGAGCGGACGACGCCGCCTTCGATATGATATCCAGGGTCGGCGACGGGCATTGCGTCGGTGACGAGCACCAGCCGATCGCCCAGCGTGCGATGGAGAATATCGACCATCACCGGTGAAACGTGAAAGCCGTCGCAGATCACCTGAACTAAGGTGCGCCGGTCCTGAATAAATGCCGCTAGAATCGATGGATCTCGATGGTCCAGGGGCGGCATCCCGTTGAACGCGTGGGTCAGTGAGCGGAAGCCCAAACCAATCGCAAGCATTCCCTCGCGGTAGCGGGCCCCCGTATGGCCCGCCGAGCAGACGACGCCGTTTTCGAGAAAGACGCGCAGGGCCTCGCTCGCGCCGTCGATCTCCGGTGCCATCGTTACCAGAAGGCAGGCACCTTTGCACGCATCGACCATCTCCTGCGCGCGCACCGCGCTGGCCGGCAGAAGCCATTCGTGACGATGAATTCGGCGGAACTTCGCGTTGAGGAACGGGCCCTCGAAGTGAATGCCGAGACAGCGAGCGCCGCTCGGATCGTCCTCTTCGAGCTGATTCGCCGCTTCGACGATTTCGTAAGCTGCGTGCAGCATCGATTCCCAGGGAGCCGTCATAACGCCGGCTACGAAGCCGGTCGCTCCGGTCTGCGGATAGGCGGCGGCGACGGCGCCGACGGCGTTGCCTTGATCCCGGTTGAAGAGATACTCGCCGGCGCCGTTCGTGTGAACGTCGATCAGGCCGGGTGCGATCGTGCTGCCCCCGGGGAGCGGATAGTCGGAGGGCCCGTCGGCGGCGAGTACTCCGGAGATTCTCCCGTTTTCGATCGCCAAACGGCCGAAGGTGGACGTCCCGTCGCCCACCGCTACGAAAGCCGGTCCTAAGAGTTGCGTAGACATTTCCTTTAACCTCGAATCAACGCGAGGGCTTCGTCGCGGTGCTCCTCCATGAGCGCGAGCGTATCGCCCTCGACGTTAAGCCGTAGTAGCGGTTCGGTGTTCGACGATCGCACGTTCATCCACCAGTCCGAATAGCTGACCGAAAGACCGTCGAGACGATCGATCTCGGCATCTGAATAGCGCCGTTTGAGCCGCGCGATTTTTGCGCTGGCGTCGGCAACGTTGCTGTTGATCTCGCCCGAGCGAAACCGTGTGTCGATCGGGGCGATGATTTCGCTGACCGGCCGCTGCGCCTCGCTGAAGAGCTGCAAGCAAGAGAGAAATGCGATCATGCCGGAGTCGGCGTACCAGTTGTCGCGAAAATAAAAATGCCCGCTGTGCTCTCCTCCGAAGACGACGTCCTGCTCGCGCATCATCGCTTTTATAATAGAGTGCCCGACCTTCGAACGAATGGGGACGCCCCCCGCCTTTGCGATGAGCTCGGGAACGCTGCGACTGCAGATAAGGTTGTATAAGATCTTTGCGCCGGGCTGTTTTTTGAGCGTGATGAGCGCTACGAGCGCGGTTACCGTGCTGCCGTCGATCAAGGCGCCTTTTTCGTCGACCAGAAACATCCGGTCCGCGTCCCCGTCGAAAGCGACGCCGAGATCGCAGGAGCGCTCGAGTACGGCAGCCTGCAGATCGACCATGTTCTCGGGGTCGATCGGGCTTGCCGGATGATTCGGAAAGCTACCGTCGAGTTCGAAGTACAGGGGAACTATTTCGCACGGCAAGTTAGCAAAGACCTGCGGGATCGTCTCGCCCGCCATCCCGTTGCCGGCGTCCACGGCGATCCGCAGCGGGGCGATCTTCGCTCGATCGACGAACGAGAGGCAGTGTTCGGCGAACCCTTCGAGAACGTCGCGCGACGCGACGGTCCCTTTTTTTGCGGCGGCCGGCGGAAGAGAATTGGCGAGCAGCTCGTCGCGCAGCGTCGCCAATCCGGTGTCGAGCGAGATCGCTTGCGCTTGCGAGCGCGTGAACTTCATGCCGTTGTACGCGGCAGGATTATGGGATGCCGTGATCATGACGCCGCCGTCGAAGTCGTACTTCCCGACGGCGAAGTAGAGCGCATCCGTCGAGACCAATCCAACATCGACGACGTCCGCCCCGGCCTCCGACGCTCCCCGAGCGAAGGCCTCGAACAGGCGCCGGCCGGAGGCCCGCATATCGCGGCCGACCACGACGGTCGGCTCGGGCGACGAGCCGCCCGAGCGCAGCAACGGTACGAAGCACCGGCCGATCCCGTAGGCGACGTTATCGCTCATTTCAGACGGATAAACGCCCCGAACGTCGTAGGATTTGAATATCGTGGAGTCCATCCGGTCCTGCACCGCCCGCAGTTCTTCGACCGCACGCTCGTGACGCCTTTGTGACGAACGGGCCGTTCGTTCGCGTTACTGGAACGCTGTTACTCACGGCGTTCTTGCTCTTGTCGCTGGGTGTCGCCATCCAGGGAACGTTTGAAACGCGTTCCTCGATATCGAATACCTTCGCGCGGCAGTCGCAGATCCAGCAGGCGCAGATCGACCTCGAGGAGCTCCTGCGCTTGCAGATCGACGAAGAGAACTCGCTGCGCGGCTATCTCCTAACGAGGGACCCGTTTTATAAGAGCGAGTACCGCTCGGCATCCGCCGGCTACGACGCGAAAGAGAGCGCGATTCACGCAACCCTGCAGGAACGACAGCTCACCGGAGCGGGCCAGCTCCTCGGAGATTACGCGAACCTGCAGCGCGAGTGGCGCAGCAGCGTCGCCGTGCCGTTGTTTGCGCATCCGCGCGTGCGCCTGGAGGAGCTCGACAAACGCAACAAACTCTTCTCCGACTACGAAACCATGACGGTGGCGGCGATTCGCCGGGCGCTCGCGCAAACCGGCGACGACCTCGCTCGCAGCACCCAGGACGAGCTCGATCGTTCCTCGTACGCGCGCGCCTCATGGGTGCTCGTTTTCGGCCTGCTCGCCATTGTTTTTAACGCCTATCGTTCGCAGCTGAACCGGGAGCTCGAGGAAGAGCGCAGCTTTACGCGGATTCTCCAGCGAGCGTTCCGGAGCGAATCGACCCCGCTGCCGAACTGCGACATCGGCAGCGCGTACCTTTCGGCGACGAGCCACCTTGCGGTTGGCGGCGACGTGTTCGACATCTACCGGCTCTCGGAGGATCGCGCCCTCTTGCTGATCGCCGATATCAGCGGCAAGGGCGTCGATGCCGCCGTGCTCACCGCCTTCGTCAAGTTTATGGTTCGCGCGATCGCTTTGCGCGACAGCGCGCCCGCGGCAATCCTCGCCGAGTTCAACGTCGTCCTCTCGAAGGCGGTCGAAGATCCGTATCTCTTCGCCTCGATGTTCGTTGGCCTGCTCGATACGAACCGGTTCGGGTTGACGTATGCGAGCGCCGGCCACGACGCGATATTCGTTCGCCGCCCCGAGGGCGTCATCGCACTCGACGTAACCGGGCCGGTACTCGGCGTTATGGACGAACCGTTCGAGTCGCGAACGTTTGACTTACGTCCCGGAGATACGCTGGTCTTGGCGACCGACGGCTTGACCGAGGTTCGGAACCGCGCCGGAGAACAGCTCGGCGACAAGGGCGCGATGGAGGCCATCGCACAGGGCGGCACCGAGGCCCAGACGCTCGCCGACGATTTGGTCAAGAAGGTGCGCGAGCGGGGCGGAAGCCGCGTGCGTGACGATCTGGCCGTCTTGGCAATTCGCGTCTTGCGTACGGGCTCCAATGACGCGTAAGGCGCTACTGATCCTAGCCGGCTGCATGATTGCGCTTACGGCCCGCGCGGTCGCCGATTGCCGAGCGCATAGAGGCGAGCACGTCGTGCTCTACAGCACGACGGACGACCCTTCCGTGCTGATGTGGGATTCGCGCGCGCGGCTGCGCGCCTATCATGCCGCTTCGTTCGACGTCGCGCAGGCGCTGCTGCCGCACGCGCTATTGGTCGCGCCGGGGACGCATGCGGACGTCATCTCGTGCATCGCGGACTACGTGACCTCGCCGCTTTTCACCGGCCCGGAATCGGCGGTCGGCGTCATCGTGACGAGCGGTCCGTCGCGCGGCGCGGCTCGCTGGGTGCTCGGTTCAGACGTGAGGATGTTCAAGAAGCGGTAGCAGCGCGCTGCGTTGGGCGAACGCGATCCCATACGTCTCCTTCAGCAGCCTTCCGTCCCACAACGCCTGCGGCGGAGAGATCGCCAGTAGCCGCCCGTCGCCGAGGAGCGCGACGCGGTCGGCGTATTCGGCCGCTTCGTTGACGTCGTGAAGCGCGCATACGACGCTCTTTCCGATCCGCGCAAGGCCTCGAAGCAGCGAGAGTATTTCGTGCGCGACCGCTACGTCGAGATGACTGGTAGGTTCGTCGAGCAACAGGATCGGAGTCTCTTGGGCGAGCCCGAGTGCGATCCAAACCCGCTGGCGCTCCCCGGCGCTCAGCGTCGAGAAGAGCCGCTCGGCGAGGTCCTGTAGATGGACCGCTTTGAGCGCTCGCGCGATCGCATTATCGTCTTGGGCTGCCGCGTGCCACTGCCACCATCGATGGTGCGCGAAGCGTCCGATTGCGACGACGTCGCGCACGCGCAGCGCTTCGAGAAAGACTTCGTCGCCCGTCACGAACGCGATGCGTTGCGCGCGTTCGAGGGTGTGCAGCGAGTCGCTGCGCTTGCCGTCGATGAGGATCGTTCCCGATGCGGTGCGGTGCAGCCCCGCGATCGCGCGCAGAAGCGTCGTCTTGCCCGCGCCGTTGCGCCCGAGAACGGCGACGAACTCCCCGGGTGCGACGCTCGCGTCGATGCGCGCGAGGAGCGGCCGGCCGCCGACGGAGAGCTCGACTCCGCGAAGCTCGATCATCAGAGGCTCCCGCGTTGCGTGGGCGGATGCAGATAGAGGTAGAGGAACGTTGGGACGCCGATGAAGGCCAAAAGGACACCGATCGGCAGCTCGGCAGGGGCGACGATCCTGCGGCAAATCGTGTCGGCGCACATGCAGAGCGCCGCACCGATGGAGACGCACGCCGGCAGCAGCACGCGGGCATCGGAGCCGACGATGCGGCGCGCGAGGTGGGGAACGATCAGCCCGATGAAACCCACGAGGCCGGCGAGCACGACGCTGCTCGCGGCCAGCAGCGACGACGCGGCAAGCATTACCCATTGCGCGCCTGCAACGTTGAGGCCGATGCTGCGCGCGCGCAGCTCGCCGATCCGAAGCGCGTTGAGCGGCGCTGCCGCGGAAAACGCTAGCAGGGTGCCCGCAACGACGTAGGGCGCGGCCGCCGCGAGGTCCGGCCAGCCGCGGCCGGCCATCGAACCGGCGAGCCAGGCGACGACGGTGCTCGCGTATTCGGTCGACTGCGCGCGCACGACCGCGAGCGTTACGATCGCGGCGAAGAGGGTCGAGAGCGAAACGCCGGCGAGTATGAGCCGATTGGAGTCGATGCCGTCACCGCGCCGCGCCAATGCGGCGACCAACAGCGCGGCAGCCAAACCTGCGACGAAGCCGATTGCGGGTGACGCCGCTGCGGAAACGCCGGCGACGATCGAGATCGCAATCGCGGCGGCGGCCGCCGCGCTAACGCCGGTGAGGTACGGATCGACCAGTGGGTTGCGCAACATGCCCTGCAAGAGCGCGCCGCAGAGTGCCAGCGACGCGCCGACCGTGGCGGCGATGCAGACCCGGGGCAGCCGAAGTTGCCAAACGATCGTGTGCAGCGTTCCCGGGGCGCCGGGATGAAGCAGCGTGAAGGCTACCGCGCCGGGCTCGAGCTGGGTTGCTCCGACGAGAAGGCTGAGCGCTGCTGCCAGAAGGGGCAGGAGCACCAGCGCGGCTCCCTTCAACGGGTACGAAGCTCGACGCTGAACGAGCGTCCGGGCATGGGATATCCCGCGTACAGCGCGTAACGGTCGTTTCCGAGATTGTAACCGCGTAACGCGACGAGGAGCAACGGGCTCAATCGATAGGCGGCGTACCCGTCGACCTGGGTAAAGGTCGACGGTTCGTACGCCGCGTAGACCGGCGAGAGGAAGGGATCCGGCGCCTCTTGCGGCCCCTGCGTTCGCGCCTCGATCGCAAAGCCGTCGAAGCGGCTCGCGCGCAGCGCACGATACCGCAGGCCCGCCGTTACCGCAAAGACGGGCCCGCGTCCCGGAAGGCGCGTCTGCGTGTCGAGATCCTGTGCGCGATAAAGGTTGGTGAGCCCGAGGTTTGCGGCGAGGCCGTGCAGCGGCGGCGTTTGGGCGACGAGCGTGATTCCCTGAATCGACGCGCGTCCGACGTTCTCCGGAATGTAGTACGGCGGCGGTGAAACGATCAGGTTCGATCCGCTGGTCGTAAACCAGCCGAGGCTGACGCCCCCCCAGAGTGCCGGGTCGAAGAGCGTAGCATCACCCACTCTGGTTCGTTCGGGCGCAAGATCGGGATTCGAGAAACCGGGATAGTAGAGCTCCTCGGCCGTTGGAGCGCGAAAAGCGGTCGCGGCATTCAGGCGAAGCTGCAAGGGGCCGGCCAAGTGAGCGACGCCGCCGATCGAGGGCGAGTATGCGCCGCCCAAGCCGCCGTCGCGCTCGCCGCGCAAGCCGGCATAGAACTGGTCTCCACGGGCGTCAAACCACTGCGACTGCACGTATGCCGCCGTCTGCGCGTACGCATCGAAGACGGGTGTGTTGTCGGCGGCCGCCGGCGAACCTCCGCCGGTGCCCTGGTCGACTCTCGCGTTCCCCCGCATCAGATCGATACCGTACACCAGCCGCTGGCGTGCATCGCCGACGACGTCGCGCAGGCTCGCCATCCAGTGCTGATCGTAAAGCATCTGCGCGTACGGCGGATTCGACGGCGATCCCGGGCTCGGCGTTGGATAGAACGAGTTGGGGCAGTTGGAATCCACGGGTGTGTTGCACGTATACGAAAGATCGGCCGAGGAGCCGCCGATCTGCAACGACGCGACCGAACGTTGGCCGTGCGTTTGCGCCGCAAGCTGCAGGTTGCGATTGATGCTGGCCTGCTCGCTGGTTGGAGAGAAGAATCCGAGCTCTCCGGGCGTTCCGACCAGCGAGTTGGCGAGATTGCCGCTCAACGTGAGCTCGACCGCTCCCACCGTGTGCTGGTAGCGCGCCGCAAAGCCCGTCAGACCCGCCTGAGCGTTCTGACGATTCG